>JBAXAT010000127.1:0-5530 GCA_037142335.1 Verrucomicrobiota bacterium
CAAGCGACCGGATGGCTATCACGATTTGGAAACGGTGATGTTGCCGTTGGACTTTGGCGACGAAATCGTCTGCCAGTTGCGACCGACCGGCTTGTCGATGGAGTGCGACAACGCAACGTTGCCGACAGACGACCGGAACCTCGCGTTACGCGCCGCCCGCCAACTGGCGGAACGATGCCAAGTGAAACAGGGCGCACACATCATTTTACGCAAGCGCACACCGCTGGCGGCCGGTCTCGGTGGCGGTAGCAGCAATGCGGCAATTGTACTGGCCACGCTAAATAAACTCTGGAAACTCAATGCTGCGGCGACAACGCTGCACGAGTTGGCTGCCGGTATGGGTTCCGACATAAATTTCTTTTTAGCCGGTAGTACCGCGCTTTGTCGTGGGCGCGGTGAACAGGTTGAACCGGTGCCGTGCCGGCTGTCGGCGACAGTTTTATTGATCAATCCTGGCTTTGGCATCTCGACGAAGTGGGCCTATGAAAGTTGGGCCAAAGCTGCGACAGGGTTGACAGCAGCGCCGCCGCCGGTTACTTTGCTCACCCGCGCGTTGGCGAGTGATGATTTAATGGGCGTGGCGGCGGCAATGTTTAATTCGCTGGAAGCGCCGTCGGTTGGGAAATTTCCGGTATTGGAGTTATTGAAGGCCGCGCTGCGGGCGCACGGCGCAGAGGGCGCAATGATGAGTGGTAGCGGCGCGACAGTTTTTGGTTTATTTGCGAAGGCGAGTGATGCAATGGGTGCGGCGACCCAGATTGGCGCTGAGTTTGGTCCCAGCATGTGGACGCATGTGACGCGCGCGGCAATCGACTCCCCGATAGTGTAATGGTAACACAACGGCCTTTGGAGCCGTATTTCCTGGTTCGAGTCCAGGTCGGGGAGCCAATTTCAAAAAGCCAATAATTACAAGGGTTTCAAAGAGAAAGCCGCCCCAAAAACCTAGAGTCTGCACTCAAGCCGCCGCCTGTCCGCACCGCATCGACATCGCCAAGTACATGCACGCGCCGCTGCTTGCGTGCGGGAGACAGGAATGGCCAGGCGCGCACCGCATGGGCGGAATTGACAGCGCCGTTCCGACTGCGTACACTACGCGGGTATCGAGAACCGAGAGCTTCTGCCGTTGAATATCAACAAAGGAATAATATCGTGACCACAATCCTAATGATCATCGTGATTGCACTGGTGATTGCCGCTGCCGTCGCTGTAATTTTAGAATTTGCGCAATATCGTCGGAACGTCACGATTGACATCCCGCAAATCAAGCAATCATTTGAGTCAGTGGAGAAGTCGTTTCACAGTGTGGAGTGGTCGGTTCAGGAGGAACTCGCGAAGAGCCGTGACGCGGCCGCTACCGCCGCCCGTCAATCGCATCAAGAACTCAGTCAGTCACTGAAAGGCATTGAGGATGCGCTTAATAAAAACTTGAACCAACTGCGGGAAACAGTTGACCAAAAGCTGCAACATAACCAAGACGAGAGCGCAACCAAGTTAGCACAGGTACGTGAGGAGCTTGCGAAAACGCTGAAAGATTACAATGCGACGCTGGCGAGTAGCATTGGCGGGCTGGGGCAGCTTCAGAAAACTCAGTTGGAGGCGGTGTCCGCACAGCTTGACAAGTTAGCGAGCACGACTGAGCAAAAACTGGATGGTCTACAAACCGGCATGACCGCCACGCTCAAGAGCTTGCAGGCCGATCACACCAAACAACTTGAGCAGGTGCGCGCCAGCGTTGACGAGAAACTCCAAGGCGCTGAGAAGCGTTTGGGCGAGGCATTCAAGCAGGTCAGTGAGCGATTGAACAGTCGTAGTTCCTAAGGCAAAATCGCATTCCACGCCGGTCGCATTGTTGGCCGGTGTTCTACGCGTTGACAGTGCCGGTAGTGCGTGTTACTTTCGCCGCCCTTGAGATGGGCGCTATCAATTACAAAGACACGCTGAATCTTCCGCAGACGGCTTTCCCAATGAAAGCCAGTCTGCCGCAGCGCGAGCCGGTGATGCTTGCCCAGTGGGAAGCCAGCCAGCTCTACGAGAAGATTCAAGTCGCCCGGCAAGCCGCGCCGTTGTTCGTATTGCACGACGGACCACCATTTGCTAATGGCGACGTCCACGTCGGTACCGCCCTTAACAAAATCCTCAAAGACATCATCGTCAAATACAAGACGATGCAAGGTTACCGGTCACCATACGTGCCGGGGTGGGATTGCCACGGACAGCCGATCGAATTCAAGGTGAAGAAGGAACTCGGCGACAAGGCGAAAACAATTTCCCAGGCGGAGTTGCGAAAACTCTGCCGGGCGTATGCCGAGAAGTACGTCGACATCCAGCGGAAACAATTCAAGCGTTGTGGTGTGTTCGCCGACTGGGCGCATCCCTATCTGACGATGGCTCCAGAATACGAAGCTGAAATCATCGGCGCCCTCGCGGACATGGTTAGTGCCGGTTACGTTTACCGTGGCAAGAAGCCCGTCCATTGGTGTGCGGCGTGCCGGACGGCGCTCGCGGAAGCGGAAGTCGAATATGCCGACCACGTGTCACCGGCTATCTTCGTTAAGTTCCCGGTCACTGGGCGGCCCAACGAGTTTGCGGTGATTTGGACGACGACGCCGTGGACATTGCCGGCGAATCTGGCCATCGCGGTGAAAGCAGATTTGAGCTACGTCCGCGCGCAAGCTGGGAACGAGGTTTGGATTTTAGCCGAAGGTTTGGTCGAGCAAGTCGGTGAAGCGTGCAGCGTGGAGTTGCGGGTGATTGAGAAAATGACCGGGCGCGAACTCGAAGGTGTGGTTGCCCGGCATCCATTCATCGAACGCGATTCGCCGGTGGTGCTGTCGCCGTACGTGACATTGGAGCAGGGGACGGGCTTGGTGCACACCGCACCCGGGCATGGGGCGGAAGATTATGTAATTGGCCAGAAGTACGGTTTACCGACTTTGGCCCCAGTAGACGATGGCGGTATTTTTACGGACGAAGCCGGGCAGTTCGCCGGACAGTTTGTGTTAAAGGCGAATAAGCCGATTGTTGAGCAGTTGCGTAGTACCGGCGCATTGGCCGGTCACGTCGACGTTAACCATTCCTATCCGCATTGCTGGCGTTGTAAGCAGCCGATCATTTTCCGCGCGGTCGAACAATGGTTCATCGCGCTCGACCACCACGGGCTCCGACAGTCCGCCCTCGCCGAGGTGCAGAAAGTTAACTGGGTACCGAATTGGGGCGAAAATCGCATTGCCGGCACAATCCAGCAGCGACCCGATTGGTGCATCTCCCGACAACGCGCTTGGGGTGTGCCGTTGCCGTTCCTTGTCTGTGACGACTGCGGCCATACACTTGTCAGCCGCGAGTTAATCCTGAAATTCCGGGAACAGGTCGTTAAGGCTGGCGTGGATATTTGGTTTGAGCGGAGTGTGTCGGAGCTATTTGGTGACGTGAAGTGTCCGCAATGCGGTTCCGGCAAGCTAACGAAGAGTCCGGATATCATTGATGTGTGGTTTGAATCGGGCGTGAGTCACCGGGCCGTACTTAAACAGCGTCAGGAGTTGACGTGGCCCGCTGACGTATACCTCGAAGGCAGCGACCAGCATCGCGGCTGGTTCCAGTCGTCGCTGCTGACCGCAATGGCAACTGACAAACATGCGCCGTTCAAGACAGTTGTGACCCACGGTTTTCTGGTGGTGCAAGTCGCGGAGACCGGGAAGAAACAGAAGGTTTCCAAGTCGGCTGGCAAGCCCGCCAATGCCGAGGACTACATTAATAAATACGGTGGCGACGTGTTGCGCCTCTGGATTGCCTCGGAGGATTATCAGGGAGATATCCCATTATCCGATGAGATTTTTGATGGCGTTAGCGAGACTTACCGGAAGATTCGGAATACGATCCGGATTCTGCTGGCGAACCTCTACGATTTCGACCCGGCTCAGCACGCAGTCGCGGTCGGCAGCCTCAGTGAATTAGACCGGTGGTTATTGTCGCGAACGCAGGCGCTGGTGGCGGAATTAACGGAGGCGTACGAACGATTTGAGTTTCGGCGGGTCTACCACGCGGTGAACGCGTTTTGTGCCGCGGAATTATCCAGCTTTTACGTTGACGTCACCAAAGACCTCATGTACACATTCGCGCCGCATGCGCCGGCTCGCCGGTCGGCGCAAACTGCGATGCACCAAGTGGTGGCGACGTTGGCGAAGCTGCTGGCGCCGATCATGCCGTTCACGGCAGAAGAAGTGTGGTCGTCGCTGCCGGGCGTGCCAGCGGACTCTGTGCATTTGGCGGCATTCCCGAAGATCGGGCAGCGCGACAGCAATCTGGAAATGCGCTGGGAGAAGCTGCTCGATGTGCGGCGCATGGTGGCGCTGGAATTGGAAAAGGCCCGGCAAATCGGCGCGATTGGCAAATCGCTCGAAGCGCAGGTTGAGATTCAACCTGACACTGCCGCAACGCAAGAATTGCTGACCGGCTTAGGGGCGTTGTTGGAGCCGGTATTGATCGTTTCGCAGGTGAAGCTTGGAAAGTTGACAGGCGGAGCAGTGCGAGTAACAGTCGCACCGGCGGTCGGGCAGAAGTGCGTGCGCTGCTGGCGATGGACGACGGACGTGGGAATCAACGCCACCCACCGGGAAGTGTGCGGTCGGTGTGCGGAAGTTGTGACGCAGCGAACATAGGAAATTTCGATGCCATGAAAAAGAAAACTAAGATTAAAACTCAAAACAAAGTTGTCGCAAAGAAACCCGCTAAGGCGATTAAGCTAAAGAAAATTGTCCAAGCGAAGATAAAGAAGGTCGTCGCCGCATCGGCGGTGGCGCCAAAAGCACATGCCAAAATACCCGTCGAAGCACCGGCAAAGACGCTGAAGCTTTCCAAAGAAGCCGGCGCGAAATACAAGCGCTTGCTGGTTGAGTTGCGCGACCATCTAATTGATGGTGTTAGCTTTCTTTCAAATGATAATTTGAAACGCACAGCACGGGACGCGTCGGGTGAGTTGAGTGGCTACAGCCTGCACATGGCCGACGCCGGTACCGACAATTTCGACCGTGAATTTGCACTGAGCCTCGTCTCTAATGAACAGGAAGCACTGTACGAAATTGAGGAATCCCTCAAACGCCTCGAATCCGGTACCTATGGCGTCTGCGAGATGTGCGAAAAATTAATCCGCAAAGAACGGCTTGAAGCCGTGCCGTTTGCACGGTTCTGCATCCAATGTCAGTCCGGTGTGGAAAAAGATCGTCGGCACCCGCAACAAACGACGGCGGTGTTTAGTGAGACTGCCGATGAAGAAGGCGACGGCGATGAGCCGGAAGAAAAAGGTTGAGGCAAATCGGCCCCATCGCCATCCTGATCGCGCTGCTCGACCAAATCACGAAGTTGCTGGTCGTCCGGCGGATTGACCCGGACTTGCCGGTACCGGTGCTGGACGGTTTTTTTCGGCTGGTCAACTGGGGGAATACCGGCGCGGCGTGGGGCTTGTTCCAAAACTCAAACCTGATTCTGGCTGTTATCTCGGTCATCACTCTCGTTGTCATCGGCCTCTTTCGGCGAT
>JBAXAT010000128.1:0-5494 GCA_037142335.1 Verrucomicrobiota bacterium
GTCTTTTTTTCCTTACTCCACCGCAACCAATTTCAACCCGTCAAACGAATACCACCGCTTCACAGGCTCATGCGGCTGGAGGCGTTGCACCAATCGCTGTAGCCGGTCGTGCCGCCGATGGCGCGGACTTCGATCATGTAAGTCGTGCCGGGCGTTAGGTTGTTCAATGCCAGCGCGCGGGAGTTGGTGGCCAGTCCGCCATTTTGCCACGGGCCGATTGAACCGTCCGTGCCGACCACGGCGTAGCGGAGTTCGTAGCACTTGGCGTTGGCGCAGGGTTTGATCCTGACGAGCAGTTGGCCCGAGGTGCCGTTGACAATGCGCATGGAGCGGGGCTTGTCCAGCGCCGTTCGAGTGTGGCTGGTGCTCGCTGCCGTGAATCCGCTGGAGAGCAATGTGGTGAGACTGCCGTTGCAGTTGTCCTCCACGTATCCAGCCAGTTTGCGCAACAATGTCACCAAGGCTTCGCGCTTCTTTTTCTTGAGCGCGGTCGCCAAGGTGCCGCCTTGCGCTTGGGCAACGAGGGCATCGGTGAACTCGGTGATCGCAGTTTGTAATTCCGCCAGCGATACCGGTGGATTGGGGAAAGCGCTGTTGCCAGTCAATCCTTGAATGACAGTCCGAGCAACTTCGGGCAATGAATTATCGACGGTTTTGCTAAAACTGGTTAGGACGCGGGGATTAGCCATGATGTGAGTTTCCTTGGTTGATTGGTAGCATTATCGGTTGTAAATCGCATCGAAAAGCCTGATTTCTATGTAAAACATGGCCGATATGGCTCTGACAAGCCTTATTTTGACGTAGATAAGACCTTTTCCATCACGGAGAAGCCTTTCTCCATGATGCAGCAAGGCTTCTCTTGCGTAAATCAGTGCTTCTCTATTACGAATCAAGGCTTTTTTGTTACAGAGAAGAGCTTCTCAATTATGAAGCAAGGCTTCTCTGTAATATATCAAGCTTGCTTTATCGTGAAGCAGAGCTTCTACATGATGCATCAAGGCTTCTCCGTCACGGAGAAGGTCTGCTTTGCGATTGATAAGGTTAATTCCGTGACGGAATTAACCGTGTCCGTAACGGAAAAGGTTACATCCGTGACAGATTTAACCTTGTCCTTAACCGATAAAGTTAGTTCTGTGACGGACTGACTTGCCGGCGTTTCGGACTTAAGCTTTTCTGCGACGGAAAAGATTGCCGGCGTAACAGAAACTACCTTGTCCGAACCGCGAATAATTCACTCGCTCAGCCAAGCGCACGACGGTGTCACGGACTCTTCTCGGATCACCACTTGTCGGGTTAACCGCCGCATTCAGTTGTGCTTGCCGGTTGTCACCGCAGCAGGAAAATCGAGACAAGAGCAAATAGCGGAATCAAAATCGGTAGGCTGTACTTGAAAACGTAGCCGAAGAAACTCGGGCACTTCACGCCGGCACTCTCGGCGATACTTTTGACCATAAAGTTCGGGCCGTTGCCAATGTAGGTGACGGCGCCAAAAAAAACCGCGCTCAACGAAATGGCGACAATGAACTGTGACAGGTATGGATCACTCAACATCTTCACCACATCGGCCGGTACCTCCAGCGAGAGGTGTTGAAGACCGAAGGCGGCGGTGAGAAAATTGAGGTAGCTCGGGACGTTGTCGAGGACGCTGGAGAGCGCGCCGCTACTCCAGTAGAATTGCCTGACAGTGGTGATACCGATGCCGGAGGCGTATCTCTCCAAGAGGTCAAGTACCGGCACCATCGTGGCAAAGATGCCGACGAATAGGAAACCGACTTCCTTGACGGGGCCGAAACTAAATTCGTTTTCCGTCAGCGCATCCTTGTTGGCGAACCGGTAGGACAACGCCGCCGTCGCCACCATCAACCCGGCAATGCCAACGGTCACGAGGCTTTCGTCTAATCCTTTCAGCCAATCCGCTTTCTGGACGAGCACAAGACCGATGATGATGAACAGCCAGAGAAAATTGTGCGAGCCTTCCAACTCGATCCGGTCCTTCGCTTCCTCGTGTGGCGGTATGGGTTGCCGGCGGAAGTTTCGGCTGTCGAGAATATAGAACACCGCTAGCAGGACGCCGACGCACAGCAGCCACGCGAGCAGCACCTGCGGTTTGCCGAGCAGCCAGAAGAATGGCACGCCCTTGAGGTAGCCGAGGAATAGCGGCGGATCGCCGATGGGCGTGAGCGCGCCGCCGATGTTGGAAACGATGAAGATGAAGAGCACGACGTGAAACGGCGCGACACGGTCCTTGTTAATCCGTAGGAATGGACGGATGAGCAGCATTGAGGCACCGGTGGTGCCAATGAGATTCGCCAACACCGCTCCGAGAGCGAGTAAGCCGGTATTGACGACGGGTGTCGAATGGCCGGTCATGTTGATGTGGATGCCGCCGGCGATGACGTACAGCGAGCCGATCAGCGCCATGAATCCGGCATACTCGACCATGCTTGTGAGCATCCGGCCGCCGTTGTGCAGGACGCCGAGGTAATAGACGACGACGATCAAACCGAGGCCGATGGACACCTTGGGATAATGGTTTTCCCAATGATGCTTGTGGATGAACGGCATCAGCGCAATGGCCAACAGCAGCAACACGAACGGTACAACCATGGCCGGATGCGGTTCCGGAGATAAAGCGGCAAGGAACATCCCGATAATCTACCGGGCTTGCAGCATCCGGCGCAAGCACAACATCAGCGGCAGCAGCATCGCAGTAAGTAGTCTGCGCTGACATCTACCAGCCAATTCTTTCCAACGGAATCATTGGCAGCATGGTCAAATTACAGCAGTCGAAACTTTGTTTTTTGTGGAGTTACCGGAACGGTTCGGGCAAAGTGCCAGCATGATATTGCGATTGGCTATGCTTGCTGCTGGCGGCGCGCTCGGCACGCTCGCCAGATACGGCTTGAACGGCGTGATTTCCGCGCGCGTGCCCACGTTCCCGCTCGGCACGCTCGTAGTGAATGTCACCGGCTGTTTCGCCATCGGCTTAATTGCCGCCGTGAGCGGACCAGCCATGGGCCGGGTCTGGATTAAACCAGTTTGGCGCGATTTTTTGACAGTCGGGTTTTGTGGCGGCTACACTACGTTTTCCAGCTACAGCGTCCAGACCTTGAACCTCGCACGCGACGGCGAATGGCTGCACGTTGCCGGCAATGTCATTGGTTCAAATGTGCTCGGTCTCGGCGCGGTTTATCTCGGTTGGGTGGCCGGCCGGTTCCTGCAAGCCAAACTCCACGGAGGTGCATTATGAAACTCGAAGGCGACGGCTGTCTGCTCCGTATTTACATTGGTGAACAAGACAAGTGGCACCACACGCCGCTCTACGAAGTGATCGTCCTCAAGGCACGCGAGCTTGGCCTAGCCGGCGCAACCGTCTTGCGCGGCTCGATGGGTTTCGGAGCACATTCGCACCTGCACACCGCCAAAATCCTCCGCCTTAGCGAAGACTTACCGGTGGTCATAGAAATCGTGGACACCGACGAAAAAATCCGCGCCTTCCTGCCGGAATTTGACGCACTGGTGCAGGATGGCCTAATCATTCTCGAAAAAGTACACATCATCAAGTACCAAGGCAACCCAGCCAAGTTGTGATTGGTCGTCCAGTTATTCTACACCATCACCAAGTTTACCGTTCCAGAATGTAAGCGTTGACAATATTCCTCTAAGTCGTCGCGTCACTTTTTTGCAACCGTACTGTCTTCACTTCAAAAGGGCGAAACTCGAGTGCGATGGTGCCTTCGTGAGCCGCCAACTTGGCTGGCTGCTGTTCCAGCATATTTATCTGGGCGGCCTTGGTAAAGGGCAAGCCAACCTGGAGCGCGCAATGTGTGGCTGTCCGCATGGATTCGTAAAGGCGGACAATCACATCGCCCGAGCCGTCTTCAGCGGGTTTGACTGTATCGATGATGACGTTTGGGGCATCAATGCGGAAGAAGGACTGTTGACCGGCGTCACCCCGGACCGTGGTTACCGGCGCATTCAGTTCATACGCCGCGCGCACAATGCCGCTGTCGGCCAGTGACCCGGTCCAGGCAAAGAACGAATAGGTGAACTCCTGCCGGCCCCGATCGGCCAGCATGTCGGGCCCGAGCGGCGCGCGCAGGAGCGTCAAATTGATGCTGTTGCCGAGAACGTTCACGCCATACTTGCAATCGTTGAGCAAGGCGCAGCCGCGGCCCTCTTCGGCCAAGGCCGTCCATTTATGCTGGCTGACCTCAAACCGAGCGGCATCGTACTGCCGCGACCGGTGCGTGGGCCGGCGCAGGTGCCCAAACTGAATTTCGTGAATAGCTTCGTCCACATGCACGTTGACCGGAAATGCCACCTTGAGAAGTTTGTGGCGCTCCTGCCAATCCAGCACCGTGACAAAATCCAATCGCGGACTGCCACGGCGCAGGGAGATCTCCTGAGTCAACTGCGATTGCCCAATGGCCCGCGTGACACGCAACGTCCCGAGCAACGGCCCGCTGGTAATGACTTCGATGCGGGCGGGAGCCGCGATATCCACCGGCTGTTTTTCGTACATGCTGTCGATGTTCCAAGCGTCCCAGTTACCGGGGACGTCCTTGTACATCAGGAATCGATTGCACGGTCCGGCGGTCAGCTCGTGTCCGCTCTGTTTGTCCCAAATGCTGGTAATTTCGCCGGCCTTATTGAACAGAACGCGGAGCCGGTCGTTCTCCAAGAGATTCGTCCGGGCCGTCACGCCAGCGGATTGTTCACAACTGACATTCTGAATGTTCGTCCAGCCGCACGCCGGCACGGCAATCTCGGCCAGCGTCTGGCCGGCCACTTTCTGCAACGTCGCACCGCTTGGGAGTGAAACGCCTGACGGAACCGGAACCAGCGTCGTGCGATCCCAACCGAGAGAATTGAAAACGGTCAGGGAGCGGTTAGCTTTTTTCACGAGCGCCGACTGGGCCGCATGGCAGACCTGATTGGCATCCGCAATGATTTGCCGATGGGCCGCCTCGGCTTCTTCGTGGACCCTCCGGATCGAGGAACCTGGCAGGATGTCGTGGAATTGATTGATGAGGATTTCTTTCCAAACCGCGTCGAGGCGGGTGAGTGGATAAGGATGGCCGGCGGTCACGGCGGCGATGGCGCCCCACAATTCAGCATCGTGCATCGCGAACTCGCTCTTGCGATTGCCGAGCTTGGTGCGGGCTTGGGAGGTGTACGTGCCGCGGTGCTCTTGGAAATACATTTCGCCGACGTACCGATTCGGCGTCGCGACACGCTCCAGATCGTGGAAAAATTCCAGCGGAGCCGTCAGCTTCATTTTCGGCACGCCTTCCAAGTCCTTGTGGCGGCGAATGAACTCTAGATGATCGCGCTCGGGTCCGCCGCCGCCGTCGCCCCACCCGAAGGGAAAGAGGATTGTGGAAATGTTCTCGCGTTGCCGGCGCCAGTGCCAGCGCATGATCGTCTCGTCCGTTCGGGTCTGGGAACAATAATCGTGGTGGTTAAAGGCCCGCACGGTGGAGCCATCAAT
>JBAXAT010000129.1:0-5488 GCA_037142335.1 Verrucomicrobiota bacterium
TGGCACAGCATTCGCCTTTGTGCATTTATTTGATCATCTCGACAAGCTGCGCTTCGACTTGCCGGAAGGCAGTCGGGCAATGGAGACTGGCGGGTTCAAAGGACGATCGCGCGAAGTCACCAAGACGGAACTCTACCGACTGTTTACCAACCAACTCGGCATCCCGGCTCAGCATATCGTCAATGAATACAGTATGACTGAATTGAGCACGCAGTTTTATGACGACACGATGCGCATCGGGCGGCAAAGCAATCACAAGGATGTACCGGCATGGGCGCGAATTCGGATCATTGACCCATCTTCCGGCCAAATGGCACCGGTTGGCGAGCGCGGGTTGATTCGGGTTTATGATTTGGCAAATCTTTGGAGTACGTTATGCATCCAAACTGAAGACCTTGGCATCGCGCATGCCGATGGGACATTTGAGGTGCTGGGACGAGTAGCCGGTGCCGAAGTGCGCGGTTGTTCGTTGAACACCGAATCATTACGGAAGTAATGAATACTGCTGACATTCAAGCCACCCTCTCTCAAACTGCCGGTAACTGGCTTGTGTCAGGAAGTCGGTGGCGTACTCGCGCTATCGCGGAAGCCCCGGAGCTAACTGGTTTCTCACCAGAGATGGTTAATGAAGCAATCACGCTTATTTTTGGCGCGCTGAAACTCGAGGCGCTTAAAGAATTTAAAGTCCCGGTCGATGCGCCACGTCGAATCACACACATTTTGTCTGGCAACGTGCCGGCACCAGGTATTGGCAGCATTTGCCAAGGCTTGCTTTTGAATGCAATAAACTTGGTGAAATGTTCACAGCGCGATCCAGTCTTCCCGACGTTATTTGTGGAGTCGCTCCGAGAAGTGAATGCCGAATTGGCAGCGCGCGTGACAGTGCGGCACTGGTCGCGCGAAGAGACCAGTCAGACTCGAACCGCGTTGGCCGGCGCTGATGCCGTGTTTGCTTATGGTGACGACGATTCAATTGCCAGTTTGCGCGGGCTCACACCGGTTACGGCCAAGTTTTTCGGCTACGGCTACAAAATCAGTTTTGCAATCGTCGGTCAGGATGCATCGTTTACCGGTGATTTAATGGCAGCGGCGGCATTTGATGCGTCGGTTTATGACCAGCAAGGCTGCATGTCGCCGCACGCCTTTTTTATCGAAGGCGACGCGCGTGCTTTTGCCGAGTTGCTGGCGCAGGCAATGGAGGATTATCAATGCCGTGTGCCGCGAGGCAAACAGTCAATCGAGGAAGCGGCGTTAGCGGCGCAAGTCCGGGAAGCTTACGAGTTTCGCAGCGCGAATGATTCAAGCGTAGCAATTTGGAGCGGTAACCCGCCGTATCCATGGATGGTGATTTACGATGAGGCGGCAGATTTTACGCCGTCGTGTTTAAATCGGACGGTGTTTGTCAAACCGTCCAAGACGCTGAATGCAATACGAGCATGGACCGGAAAAATCTCAACGGTGGGCGTGGCACCATGGAATGACCGCCTGCGATGTTTAGCCGGAGATCTAGCAGAGCGAGTCTGTCCGATTGGCCAGATGCAGCGGCCAACGCTCTTGCCGGTTATGTCGAAATCTGCTACCAGTGCCAACAATGAATACTAATCAGAAAATTGGCTTGGGATTAATTGGCTGTGGCGGACGGCTGACCGGCGTAGTGGATAAGATTATGCACGAATGTCCACCGGCACGCATTACCGCCTTATTAGATCCTGAACCACGCGCAATCGCTGCCGCGCACAAACAATTTGGTAAAGACATCCCGGTCTGCAAATCGGCAGCGGAATTGGCGGCACGAGCCGATGTGGATTGGGTGTTCATTGGTGCGTGGAACTGTCACCACGCCGCTCCGACCATCGCGGCGTTACGCGCCGGTAAGAATGTGTTTTGTGAGAAACCGCTGGCCTTGAGCCTGGCCGACGCGCGCGCAATGCACCGGGCTTGGCAAGCCAGCGGCAAGACGTTTGCATTCGGACTCGTGCTTCGGTATTGCCGGCTGTACGAGCGTATCCACGAGTTGCTCCGCGCCGGCAAGATTGGCAAGATTATCTCGTTTGAGTTCAATGAAACACTCGCCTTCAACCACGGCGGTTACATCCATAGTGACTGGCGGCGCTGGCGCAAACTGGCTGGGACGCATCTGCTGGAAAAATGTTGCCACGATTTGGATTTGGCATTGTGGTTTGTGGAAGATGTGCCGGTGCGCGTCGCCAGCTTTGGCGGCCGGGACTTCTTCACGCCGGCCAACGTGCGCCACCTGCGCCGCATCGGCCCGTCTCCCGATGGCGCGAAGGCCTACTGTTCGTGGCCGCACACGTGTCGCCCGGTTAACCCGTTCACGTCCGGGAAGGACATCGTGGACAACCAGGTCGCCATCCTCGAATTCGCCAGTGGCATCCGCGCCACGTTCCACACCAACTGCAACGCCGGCATTCCCGAACGCCGCTTTTATATCATCGGCACCGAAGGCTCGTTGCGCGCCGATTTATATACCGGCGATATTGAGTTGTGCCGCATCGGCTGGAAACCAAAAACCGAACGCTGGCACCTGGACCTCGGCGAGGGCCATGCCGGTGGCGACGAAGTGATGGCCGTCGACATGGCGAAAACATTGCTCGGCAAAGCCGCGCCGAAAGCCGGCATGGCTGAAGGCGTGCGCTCACTCACGGTGGCCCTAGCGATTGACAAGGCGATGGATACCGGTCGCGTCGTGGATTTACGACCGACTTGGAAACGCCTGTCAGCGGACGGAATCATTGACAGCTTTCCACCAGCCACGCGTAGTCGGTGAAATCTTGCCCTGCTGACGAATGTAATCTAGTACGGATTGTCGTGTCTGGACATCGGTTTCAACCAGCCGGTCGCCGATTTCCGTAACCACTTCGCGTAATTTCGGCCAACGCATGCCACCACCAGCCAGATCGTAACTATTGAACGCTACCGCCAGCCGTTCGCTGTCGCCAATTGCCGCACCATCGGCGCGCGTTAGCTTCCGCACTCGTTGTCCTGCCGGTAATTTCGGATCGAACTCCCAATGCAATCCCCACACACCTCGAAAGGTTGGACCATTGTACGCACCAGCATCCTCATCGAGGATTTCGCGCAACTCAACGGCGGTGAGCTGGCAAACGCCGAGTTTATTTTCGTATGGGACAGCCCGCCAGACATCACCAATCGTAACCGGCCCGGTCTTCAACACCCCTCTCCGCTCTAATACGCCGTGCACCACTGCATCTACCTTAATACCGCGCGCGCCAAGCCCGGCGACGATGGATTCAAAAATTAAATTATGCATCGGGGTCTCATGTTTCGGTGCGTTGCGAACATCGAACTCGCCGGTCGCTTCGCCGATAACGGTCCGGAGTGTCCGGTCGGCGTTATCCAGTTCCGCACGACACTCCGCGAGCACGACCGGGTCGAGTGGCACGTGGTCATCCATTGACACCGTCCGCGATTCCCGACGCGTCACTTTACCGGCCGTAGTGTCGTACACCAAATCCACCCGCCCTAGGTGAATCCCGTAGTAATCCGCCTGAGTATTGAGCACGCCGTTGATTTTGAATTCCGGGAGGTTCCGATGCGTGTGGGCGCCAACGATCACATCCAACTCCGGAAACGCACCGGCAATGGCACTCACTTGGCTGGCATGGTCGTCGCCACTTTCCCGGTAACCTTGGTGGACAACCAACACCAGCACTTGCGCGCCAGCCCGGCGAATTTCA
This sequence comes from Verrucomicrobiota bacterium, assembly GCA_037142335.1. Taxonomy (GTDB): domain Bacteria; phylum Verrucomicrobiota; class Verrucomicrobiia; order Palsa-1439; family Palsa-1439; genus CAINDI01. Next base: position 3,720 of record JBAXAT010000129.1, read on the forward strand.
GGCATGACCGATTTCAAGGTTGCGATCGAGTCTACAAACTTCAAGCCGGCAATCAACTGTGGGCGGCTCCATGACGGAATGCCGGGTGTGTTCAGGCCGATGAATCCGACTTTCACACCGTCAACAGTCAAAATCCGGTAAGGCTTTACGCATGCGAACAGCCGGGCGGCGGCGTTACCGTCGCGCTGTACATTGGCGTTCAGAATCGGCACGTTAGCCAATTCAGCGTTCGCGGTGAGCTTATCCAAGCCCCAATCAAATTCATGATTACCCCAGACCCACGCATCATACTGGAGCAGATTTAGCAGCTGAACCATGACGCGCCCATCCGATAGGTAGCTGACCGCCGCACCTTGCAAGGTATCGCCGGCATCGACAACCAGTGTATTTGGCTGTTCAGTACGAACCTGACGAATGACCGTGGCGCAACGCGCGAAACCACCAAGATTCGTCTGACCGTCGTAGTTATCGGTCGGCAAAATATTGCCGTGCAAATCGCAGGTGTGCAAGATGGTAATCGGCACTTCGCGCGCTGCCGCAACAACACACAGCAGCATCCAAACGACTAGCGCAATACGCGTTCGCATCCGACAACCCGGTATTTGACTAACCGTCTACTTCTTCAGCGCCGCCGCGCGGGTGGTCAGCGTTACCTTCGTCATCACCACGGGCTCATTCGGATTGTCGCGGCCATCGCGCGGAACGGCGACGATTTTATCAGCCACGTCCATACCGGCAATCACATTGCCGAATACCGTGTAGTCGCCGTTCAGAAAATCGTTGTCCTTAACATTGATGAAAAACTGGCTGCCGCTGGAATCTTTTTTCGGATTCATCGGACCACCCAAGCGTGCGGTGGCCAACGTGCCACGCTTATGGTCAAGTTTCATTTCTGCCCGCACCGTGTAACCGGGGCCGCCGGTGCCGACGCTGCCGCCGCGCGCATCTTGCTTACTCAACGGATCGCCGCCCTGAATCATGAAACCGGGAATCACGCGGTGAAACGCCGTGCCGTTGTAAAAGCCGTCTTTTGTCAGCTTCTGGAAATTCGCCGTCGTCTTCGGTGCGTCGGTGTCATAAAACTCCACCACCAGCTTGCCAAACTTTGTTTCAATTACCGCTACCAAGTCCGTGTCTGCCGCCATAGTCGTTGCTCCTTTTAGCAGCAGAAGCACTGCTGCGATTGTTGTGAGGATTTTCATGATGTCATCTCCGTGATTGCGGGCAACTCTACCGTGCACCGGTAAGATTGCAAGCTTGCCGGCAAACAGTTGGCCAGTTAATTTGCCGGGATGACTGAGCTGACTCCAGTAATTGATCTGACTAGCGCCGAGCATTTCATGGGCGATGCGCTCCGACAAGCCCGGCTCGCGTTTGACGCCGACGAGGTGCCGGTCGGCGCGGTAATCGTTCGGGATGGCCGGGTCATCGCCCGCGCCTTCAATCAAGTCGAACTCCTCAAGGACGCAACGGCCCATGCGGAAATCCTCGCGCTCACGCAAGCCGCGCACGCGCTCGGCGATTGGCGACTCGAAGGCACAACGCTATTTGTCACCAAAGAACCGTGTCCGATGTGCGCCGGGGCGATTGTGCTGTCGCGAGTCAAGCGCGTCGTCTTTGGCGTCGCGGATTCCAAGAGCGGCGGAGCGGGATCGGTCTTCGACATTACCGGTCAAGGTGGTTTGAATCATAAAGTTGAAGTGTGTGCCGGGATTCAGGAAGCCGCAGCCCGGCAACTACTTCAAGAGTTTTTCCGCGCGAAACGGACT
>JBAXAT010000130.1:0-5449 GCA_037142335.1 Verrucomicrobiota bacterium
TGGCGCACCTTTGCGCAACATCGCCAACGCCACATCACGGTCGGCATTGCGGTCATGGACCCGCTGGACCAATTTCATCCCGCCAGCGCCTACCTGTCCAGTCACATCGTACTTCACGTCTGGTGTGGCCGCAAATAAATCAGCCGGGGCCGGCCCATCTGCAGGTAACGCAGACTCACTGCCACCGCTTGTCTTGCTGCTCGTGTAATACTGCGCCAGCCAAGGAATTTCTTCCTGCTGCGATTCCTTGCTGTTTATGTCATTAGCTTCCGGCATGACCGCATCCTACAACTGCAACCCTAAGTCTTGAACACAAAAGTTCAGCCGGTCATCTGGTAACTGCCGATTGCTACCCGTCGCGGCTTGTGCTACGGTGCCACCGCCGTGGATAAAACCACCAGCCGAGTCGCCAAGATTAACCCCAGCTTTCCGCAACGCCACTGGCTTCAAAAAGCGGCGACTATTTTGCGGACCGGCGGACTCGTTGCATTTCCAACTGAAACTGTGTACGGCCTCGGCGCCGACGCACTAAACCCAACCGCTGTCGAAAAAATCTTCCGCCCCAAGCAGCGCCCCGGTTGGGATCCACTCATCGTTCACGTCCGCGACCTCGCAATGGCGGAATCGCTGGCGCAAGATGTACCGGCAATCTTCCGGCAACTCGCCAGCCAGTTTTGGCCGGGGCCATTGACGCTGATTGTAAAAAAAGATGCTCGCGTACCGGATGCGGTCACAGCCGGTCGCCCCAACGTCGCATTACGGATACCCAGACATCCGGTCGCCGCCGCGTTGCTTACCGAAGCAAACTTGCCAATTGCCGCGCCGAGCGCCAATCAGTTCGGCCGGCCCAGCCCGACCCGTGCTACGCATGTCGTCGCCGACCTCGGCACGCACGTCGATTTGATTCTCGATGCTGGGCCAACGCAACTTGGCGTTGAGTCCACGGTACTTGATCTCACGCAGTCGCTGCCAGCAATCTTGCGCCCCGGTGGTGTGACACGCGAACAATTAGAAGCGCTTATCGGTCCGGTCGCGTTAGCACCGAGTGTAGCCGATGAACTAGCCAAGCAAGGTTTGGCCGGTCCAGGCATGACCCAGCAACATTACGCACCGCACGGCCGGGTGGAATTATTTGACGGTGACCGACAAGCCGTAACCGATCAGCTGAGCGCCCGGGCCGCTGAACTCCGACAGCGCGGTCACTGTGTGGCCGCAATCGTTAGTGATGAGATGTTGCCGGCAGTGGCTCCGGTCGTGGAACTTGTTTCAAACTTTGGTGCGTGGGGTGATTGGGAGAAATTTGCGCAGCGACTATTTGCGGCGTTCCGGGTTTTCGATGCACAGGGTGCAGTGGTGATTTTATGCGTGTTGCCACCGGCAACAGGGATTGGGCTGGCGGTACGCGACCGATTACAGCGCGCAGCTGGCAACTTGACGGAACCTACCGGCGCGAAGTAAAGTGATGGCACTGACTGCGGAGAGGTGGCAGAGTGGTCTAATGCGCACGCTTGGAAAGCGTGTGGGGTCGCAAGGCTCCCGCGAGTTCGAATCTCGCCCTCTCCGCCAATTCTATTTCCAAAGCTATTGATGCGCGGCTGGTTTACGCTGGTAGCGTACGTTTTTTACGTCGCCACAAAATTGCAATCAAGCCAAGACTGCCCAATCCAAATAGTTGCGTTGTGCCTGGCTCAGGTACGGCGGCAACTGTAGGCGTGTATGTGTACTGGATATTTACTGTAGCGGCGCCTTCGGAATAGGCACCCAACCAGAAATTACCGGGTTTGCTATGAGTCGTAATAGTGTCTGACTCATTGGCTGCGACTTGGAAGTCGACTTGCCCAAGTCCAATGAACGGCGCTAAAGTAGGTGCCGTGTTGTAAACAAAAACTTGCGTTTGCGTGGTATTGATTTTGGGAATGGTGACACCTGAAGTGCCGGCGCCGTCAAGCGTGCCGTCGTATTTTGGTATTGACGGAATCGCCATGCCATTTGTGGTAGTGGAAGTAGCCATGGAGAGATAATCGTGTGCACCTTGGGTAATATCCAAAGTTTGATTCATCGCAAAATCAGCCGTAAATTTTGTGGAGGGCTTGGTGAGATTGGTGTTTTCGTATTGCCAACCGCCAACCAACTGGCCAGTTACAGTGACCTGCACGCTTTGCAGGTGGCCGATTCATCAATAATCGCGGCCGACACCACAACCATGCTAAGAAGCCCAAACAGCAGGCCTACCAGCCAAACACGGGCAGCAACATAGTGCTTATTTCGATGTAAACCAATCCTCATTGTATCTTCTTGGACAAACTCTACTCGGCAGAGAGCGGTTGTCAGCAGCAAGCGACAACAATCCAAACGTGGGAAAAGATCCAGACGAGGGATATTACGAAATGTGAATCATCGAGAATTCACTGAAATTAAACTATGCAATTCAGTACCAAATGTCAATAACTTTTTAATAGTTTTTACTGCGCGCTAAACCCAGCTTGCAGAACGGCGTGAATGACAGAGGTTGAACCAGGCGACATCAAGTAGAGTCCGCTCCAGCCTTCCCGGATCACCCAACGCACTTGCTCAATCGCAATTTCTTGGCCGATTTTAGCTTGATCAGCGGGATCTGACTTAGCAGCAAGACGTTGTAGAATCACATCCGGTAAGACAACTCCAGGTACCTGTGCGAGACGGCGGGCTTGTTCGAAGCCGGTCAAGATCATCACGCCGATAAGAATCGGGCATTGACGGCGAAGAGGAGCGAGCGCAGTCAATGCATCGTGGCGAAATGCTGGCTGCGTCATTACGTAGTCTGCGCCATTGTCGAGTTTTTGCCGGAGGCGCTCAAGTTCCCGGCGGCCATCAACTGCTTCCGGCTCAAAACCGGTACCGATTGTAAAATGCGTGCGCGGGTCAGTTTGTTTGCCAAGTGGCGCGCCACCAAAATCCACGCCAGCATTCAGGTGAGACTGCGTCAGGCGCACCAGCGCCACCGAGTCGAGATCAAATACCGCTGTCGAGCGCGGGTAGGTCGGTGACATTTTGGGCGGGTCGCCGGTAATGAATAGCACGTTGTGGATCCGGTTGGCGTGGTAGCCGATCAATCGGCTCTGGATACCCATCAAATTCAAATCGCGACCGGTAAAGTGCGGAATCAGTTCCAGCCGGTCGGTCGTCCACCCCAGTCGATTGCGCACAAGGTGGATGAAATCGCCCGGTGCCATCAACGGGATGCCACGCGAACCGTCAGTAAAATCCACGGCGTCAGCCAAGCCGCGGTCGGCTAGCTGCCGGAGGAAATCAATTTTGGTTTGCGCCAGTTTCTCGTCCGTCCCGCGCGGCGGCAATAGCTCGACACTGACGACAAATTTACCGGCTTTGAGTTTTTCGGAAAACCGGCCGTTGGCGGATTTCTCCGCAGTACCGGCAGGCGACCGGGCCGATTGGATTGACACAGCACTTGCAGTCACACCGGGTTGGCGCGACCGGAGGTAATTATGCATTTCGCGGATGTGCGGCGGGTGCATTTCGCAGCAACCGCCGATTAACCGCACGCCGCGATCTAGCAAACTGCGCGCCAGCCGGCCGACAAATTCTGGGTTCACTGAACTCATGAACCGGTTGCCGATGCGCTGGAATCCACCGGCGTTGGGCATTACGACGAGCGGCAGCGTCGCATTGGCTGCGGCGTCAACGAATGCGCTCGCGTCCCACGGCGCGCAGCAGTTCACGCCAGCCACCGCGGCGCCGATTTCTGCCATGCGCCGCACAAATACCGGCGCCGACAACTCGGCGTTGAATGTCATCTCCGCAATAATCGGCGGCGCTACCGGTAACGACCGTATGAATGCAATGAGCAATTCTAGCTGTGCTTGGGAAGCGAAAGTTTCGAGCAGCAACGCATCTGCGCCGGCAGCGATCAGGCTTTCAATGTGCTCCCGGTAACACTCAGCGATGGCGGCCGGTGTTGTGACCGGTTGCGCTGCCGGTCCGATCGAGGCCAGCACGAAAACTGGCGCGGTGCCGGCAGTGCGGGCGAGGTTGACGCCGGCACGGTTCAACTCGGCAACGCGGTGTTCCATTCCAAACTGCCGTAATTGATACCGGTTGGCACCGAAAGTATTCGTCTTTAAACACTGCGCACCAGCGACCAAGTAATCTCGATGGACGCGACGAATGAGGTCGGGTTGATCCACGTTGAACGATTCATAGACGTGGTTGGTTTCGGAAAGGCGTCCGGTCAGCTCGAACAAATACGAGCCCATCGCTCCGTCTGTGAGGAGCGGCTGCGTTTTGAGCGTGGTTAAGAAATCTGACATTACCCTCTAAACTTTACGGAACCGCGCCAACACAGGAATATGTTCGTCGTTCATGCTGCCGTAGCTGAAGAATACGCAGTTTTTCTGGCCGAGTCGCTGGAGAAGTTCCAGCTGTTCAGTCAACCTGCCGGCATTGCTCAAAAACGCGGGATTATGTTTGGTGGCACCGAAACTGTATTCGGCCGTACTTGTGCCCAGTGCGAGTCCCATCCAGATTTTGTCATTGGCATTAGCCACCAACTGCCGGCACTCTTGTGTCTGTAGCTCCACGATGCGCGTATCGTGATAATAGGTCATCGGACAGGCAAAATCGAGCGCACCGCGTTTATACCATTGCGCCCAATCCGCCATCATGCCATCCCGGCTCTGGCAGAAGTTCCAGCCATCAAAATACGGCACTTCCGCTTGGAATGGTTTGTAAAACTCGCGCTGGTACGGCATTCGCGCCGCGGCGCTGAATGGCGCGCCGGGTTTCAACTTGCGCACCAAGTCCGCCATCTTCACCACTAAATTTGTCAATGCTTCCTGCCGCCAGGCGACCCATTCCGGCTTGTCGATTGGCGCGTGCGCTTTGCACCAGTCGCAATAGCACACCGGTATCGACCGAAACTGCGCGCCGATTTGATGGGCCGGATCGTAAATGGTGTTCGGGTTGAAAATATAACCGTCTTCAAGATTGATGCCGTCGTAGTCGAACTCGGTCATCACACGGCGCAACTCGCCGAGAATGTATTCGACTGCGGCCGGATTTCCCGGGCAGAGAACACTGGCCGGCGTTCCATCCTGTCTGACCTGCGTCAGCGCCTGCACTTTTGCCGGCATATGAGGCGAGATGTTCATCTCATCGAAACAGCCGTGCACTTTCAAGCCTTGCCGGTGGGCTTCTGCGACAATCTTTTGCAGGTTGTCTTCGTATTGCGGGAAATCAATTACTTCCTTACCGTCAACCCACTTCGTCCCGCCGCGCCGGCAGATGTACGGAATGATGATATCAATCTGCGCAGCCCGGCAACGGTCAGCCAACCGTTGCGGATTTTCGGATCTAATCGCTCCCGGCCAAGTCCATAGTGCCAAATGATCAAACATATTATTCTCCACCTGCCGGTAACTCGCAGCCTTCGCCCACGACATTGTCGCGCGTG
>JBAXAT010000131.1:0-5431 GCA_037142335.1 Verrucomicrobiota bacterium
GCATGTTCCCCTTACCGGCTTGGTCCGTGACCGACATTGTCGTGGCAGCGAACGCAATACAATTCCTCATCGTTTTTGGTGCGGTGCGCGGTAATCTCGCGCACATAATCCCGGTGGCAATACAAACAATTGGCATTGAGCACGGCGGCGTTGCCGGGCCGAATCTGGATCGGTTCGTGAAAATTCTGGAGCGTAAATGCCTCCGAATGATGATGGCCGTTGCTGGCTTTGGTCAGCCATTTGCCGATGAAATCGTGCGGCACATGGCAGTCGTTGCACGTGGCCACAGCGTGATGACTGGCTTTCTGCCAGCCGTCGAACTCTGCACGCATGATGTGACAGTTGGCGCAGGCGCGCGGGTCATTCGACAGGTAGGATAAACCATTAGCGTAGAAAAAAGTGTAGCCGCCGACACCAGTCAGTATCCCTGTCAGTATGACCAAGAGGATTTTCACGGTGGATTGATTTTACCTGACCAACCGCGTCACGGCAATCAAACTCACCCCGAACACTATCGATACCGCCACTTCGGTCCAGGCGAGCCGTTTGATCCGCAAGACCGGCGTCAAGCGCGCCACGCCGACAAATGCGTGGATCACGCCCGGCACAAATACCAGACCGACCGGCCACCAACATGCCGCCACACCGGCAAGCGCGCCATTGTACGCCAGTGTCGGCGCAACGAGCCGGAGCCGGTTGTCACTCCGCTGCATTGCCGCTGCCATGTGCATTTTGACGTACAACACGCGACCGGCAAAATACAAAACGGTCAACAACCAGAGTCGCCAAGCCGGCCAACCCAGTGAGCCGGTCGCCACATACCACGCGACCGGTGCGGTCAACGTCAACCCGGCCACCGCTGCCAGTTGCATTGCAACGCCGCGCTCGGTCCGGCGCAGTGCCACCGGTGCCACACCGGCCCCGAACGCTACGAGCCACCACCGGTCCCAGACCAACACCACCGGCACTGCGGCGACCAAGCCGAAAGCCAGCAACCCGGCCATCCACCGGTAATCGCCTTTCAGAAAGCTGGTCCGCGCCAGATAAAAACAAAGCACGCTCGCTAGCAGCAACGCGACCGGCGCATTGAAACTGCCGGCGATCCCGACGGCGATCGCGAAAGGGATCAGCAAAATTCCCCATGCGCCATGCTCGCGTGGCAAATTCATTTTGCAAACCGCCGGTGTATAAATCTGAAAAGCTGAATGCCTAGCTCTTTTTCTTTTTAGCTATGGCCTCACGCTGTTTTTGTTCCTCTGTCGTCAGCGCTACTTTGGCTGTTGAAGTGCCACCACAACTACAGCAACTTTGGTGGTGATCGGTAAGTTTTTGTTTAATGGCTTTAATGAATTTCATTGTTGTCATACGGCAAGACTAACACAGCCCATTTAGCCACCCGTTGACCCAAGTCAACAAAATGTAACGCCGGTGCGGTGGTACTTACCTTCGCGATGTGCCCCAGCGCCGGTGGAGGAACTTTTCCCACGGTGAAAATAGCAACTTGTCTGCGAGCAAGCCGATGGCGATGATGACCAGCATTACGCCGATGACTTGGTCCATCGCGTTGAGTTCCCGGCCGTAGTGCAGCAGATGGCCGAGGCCAAAGCCGGTCAGGATCGTCACGTAAATTTCTGCCGCCATCAACGACCGCCACGCGAAACCCCAGCCTTGTTTCATGCCGCTGACGATAAACGGCAGCGAGGCCGGCAAGATGACTTTGCCCCACGTGTGTAACTGGCTCGAGCCCATCGTGCGGGCAGCGCGCGCGTAAATTGGCGGCACGGTGCGGACGCCGTTGTCGGTGGCGATCAGGATAGACCAGAGCGAGCCCATGATGACGACGAACAGCATCGCGCCTTCGGTCTGGCCGTACCAGAGCAGCGCGAGCGGAATCCAGCAGACACTCGGCAAGGTTTGCAGACCGAGCGCCAGCACGCCGAGCGTGTCTTCGGCAAACTTGAAGCGCGCCGTCAGTAGGCCAAGCGGTACACCGGCAATGATGCTTAGAAAATACCCCAACAACAGCCGCTTCGTCGTTACAAGTGTGGCCTGCCAGAGTGTACCGTCGCGGATGACTTGTATCAGATACTCGCCGACCGCCAGCGGATCCGGTAAGAGGACCGGTGACCAGATTTTTAGCCGGCAGACTAGCGCCCAGCCGGCAATCATCAGTACCGCAAAACTGCAAACAACTAACCCGCGCTTCATTCCGCTACCTCGGTCAGTTCGGGCCGCAGGTGGCGTTTGAGAGCCCGGGTAATTTCCGTCGAATACTTCGCCAGTTCGACACTGTTGATGTCACGCGGCCGCGGCAAGTCAACGGTGAATTGCTCCTGAATCTTGCCGTTGGGGGAAAATAATACCACCCGGTCGCCGAGACAGACAGCTTCGCGGACGTTGTGCGTTACAAAGACAATGGTTTTGCGCCGCTTCGCCCAGATTTGCTGGAGATCGCCGTAAAGTTGTTCGCGGGTCATCGCGTCGAGCGCCGCGAACGGTTCATCCATCAGCAACATGCGCGGATTCGGTGCCAGTGCCCGGGCGAGCGCAACGCGTTGCTTCATGCCACCGGACAGCTCGTGAATGTTGGCGTGCAAAGATTTTTCGAGGCCGACAAGCTTTAAGTAAAACTCCGCAACTTCCCGGCGCTCCTGATTCGTCAGCTTGGGTTTGAGCTTCAAGCCGAACATTACATTGTCGAGCACGTGGAGCCACGGAAACAGCGCCGATTCCTGAAACATCACCATCCGCTCGCGGCCCGGTCCAGTCACCGGCTGACCATCCGCCAGTACACGACCGGCGTCAGGTGAATCCAAGCCGGCAATGATGTTGAGTAAGGTGGACTTGCCGCACCCGCTCGGACCAACCAAGCAGACAAACTCGCCTTCGTGCACTTGCAGCGAAACATCATTGAGCGCCTGCACGGTGGCGCACCGGGTGCGAAAGAACTTCGACACACACTCCACCACCAGCTTCTCCGGTGGGACATTTTTCAGTTCTTCTTGCAGCGCCATCATTTGACTTCTGGCAACCCCCGGTCGCGCAAGACCTCGTTCAACAACTTGAGATCGTAGATGCGCGACAGATCCGGTTGTTCTTTGAGAAAGCCAATCCGCTGCGCGTCGGCAGCGGATTTCAGCAGCGAGGAGCCCACCGGGTCGGGTGTCAGTTCGAGCCGTTGCCAAGCCCGGTCCAGCGTCGCCTGCGGCAACGCCTTCGTGGTTTCCATTTTGATTTCAGCGTTGAGAATCTGCTTGGCCTCAGCGGGATGCTGGTTGATCCACTGGGTTAACTCCACGTGGGCGGCAATCCATTTTTTCAGCAGGGCCGGTTGGTCCTTGAGAAATTTGACACTGCTGACCAAGTGCGTAGTGACATACCGGCCCTCGGGCCACAAGGTTTTTTCTTCCAGATAAATTTTACCATTGGCTTCCAACTCCAGCCGGCTGACCCACGGCTCAACCGTCCACACTGCGTCCATGTTGCCCTGCTGAAACAACGACAGTTGATCGGGATTGGCCGTTGGGATCACAGCCGCATCGCCGCCGGTCATCGTGATCTTGAGTCCTTTGGACACCAACCAGGCCCGGGCGGCCACATCCTGCGTGTTACCCAATTGTGGTGTGGCAATTTTTTTACCCTTGAAATCCGCGTCCGTTTTGATCCGGCCGTCCGCTGGCACGACCAACGCCGCTCCACCACTGCAGGCGCCGGCGACAATACGAATTTCTTCGCCGCGGGATTTCAAATGCGCGTTGATCGCCGGATTCGGGCCGACATAAGTAAAGTCAATGGAGTTGGCAAAGATCGCTTCCATCGCTGACGGGCCGGCATTGTAGACAAACCACTGGATCTGCACGTCCGACCCCAGCCGTTCCTCAAACCAGCCCTTCCCTTGCCGGCTCAGCCCGTGGGCAATTACGCCTTGGGCATGCGTGACATTCGGAAAGTGGCCGACGCGCAGCACGACCGGCTCGGCGCGACCAGTCACACCAATCAAAATGAATAAGCCGAGTAGCAGCGCTCTCATCAGTCTTTCTCCAAAAATGGCAATGGCACTTTGTCGCGCCGGATTTTCCGCAACGTCACCGCGACGATGTCGGCGAGAGAATACCGGTCGAGGATATTGGCGATGGCGTTGCGCACGTCCACCATCAATAAGCGCAGCCCGCAATGTGCTTCGTCGGGGCACGAGCATTTCTTGTACGCCGTTACGCTTGCACAGCGAATAGGCGCCAACGGCCCATCAATCAACCGCACCACATCGCCGATGATGATTTTGTTCGCCGGCTTCTTTAAGGAATAGCCGCCGCCCTTACCGCGTTTGCTGCTCAGATAACCGGCCTTGTTCAAATCGAGCAGGATGGCTTCGAGAAACTTAATCGGGATATTTTCCTTCTGTGCCAGTTCGCGGATTTGCACCACTGGCCGGCTCAATTCCCTGGCAATCCCGAGATTGATCAACGACCGCAACGCATACTCGCCACGCTTTGAGATCCGCATAGCGATAACACTACCAGAATGGTAGACAATTGCAAGTGGTATTCTAAATCCGGTCGGCTTGGTTCCGGTTGGCCATGTAGTAAATCACCGGCACGGCCATTCGGCTCAGGAATAGCGACGCAATCTCACCGGCCATCAGCGCGATGGCTAGGCCTTGGAAGATGGGATCAAACAGGATGACGCTCGCGCCGACAACAACCGCGGCGGCCGTCAGCATCATCGGCCGGAAGCGTACCGCCCCGGCGTCAATGACGGCTTCGGCTAGCGGCATTCCTTCCGCCACGCGGAGTTCGATGAAGTCCACGAGAATGATCGAGTTGCGGACGACAATCCCGGCACCAGCAATGAAACCGATCATGCTCGTTGCGGTGAAGAATGCACCCATCGCCCAGTGCGCCGGCAAGATGCCGACCAGCGAGAACGGGATCGCTGCCATGATGATGAACGGCGTCTTGAAACTCCGGAACCAGCCGACGACCAGCACATAGATCAGGATCAATACCACTGCAAACGCCGCGCCCATATCGCGGAAGACTTCAAACGTAATGTGCCATTCGCCGTCCCATTTCATAATCGGTTTCTCGGTCGAGACCGGCTGATGGGTCGTGAGGATTTCGAGGCCGAGCTTCTCGATTTTCTTGTTCAGCTTGAAGATGGCGTATACTGGGCTTTCTTCCACCCCGCCCACATCGCCAGTGACGTAGACGACCGGCTGGAGGTTTTTGTGATAAATACTTTTGTCGGCGACGGTGTCTTCGATTTTAACCAATTCGCCCAGCGGCACGCCGCGGACGTTCAACGCCAGCAACTCGGACGCCGTTGAGCGCGCACTCTCCGGCAGCCGCACGACAATTGCCACGTCTTCCTTCTCCTTGGCCTGATGCAGCAGGCCGACCGTCAAGCCGCCTTGCGCGGCGCTCAACGTCTG
>JBAXAT010000132.1:0-5412 GCA_037142335.1 Verrucomicrobiota bacterium
ATGCGGGCTTCGTGTAGAATTGCGGCAGTGGCTTCCACTAATATTCATCCAACCGCCATCGTCGATCTGCAGGCGCAACTTGGCACCGGCTGCGAAGTAGGTCCGTATTCCATTATCGGCGCAAACGTAAAACTCGGCGACGGTTGTCGGCTGCATTCGCACGTCGTAATCGATGGGCGGACGACCATAGGGCCGCGCAACGAGTTTTACCCTTTCGCCTGCATCGGACTAAAAACGCAGGATTTGAAATATACCGGCGGGAAATGCTACCTCGACATCGGCACGGACAACGTCTTCCGCGAACACGCGACGGTGCATACCGCGACCGGCGATGGCTTGCACACGCGCGTTGGGTCGCACGGCAATTTTCTGGCCTACTCGCACATCGCGCACGACTGCGTTGTCGGTGACCATGTGATTTTCAGCAACAACGGCACACTTGCCGGGCACGTGGTGGTGGAAGATTACGCGATTGTCGGCGGACTGGCGGCGGTGCACCAGTTTTGCCGGATCGGCAAAATGTCCATTATCGGCGGCTGCGCGAAGGTGGTACAGGACGTGCCGCCATTTATGATTATGGACGGCCACCCGGGCGCGACACGCGGTGTTAATAAAGTTGGTATGGAACGCAATGGATTAACGGCGGAGGTCATTCGGACGCTTCTGGAGGCCTATAAAATAGTTTTTAAATCGGGGTTGACATTAACGGCCGCATTGGATAGGTTACAAGTTGAACTTCCGCCGAGCATTGAGCTCACACACTTCGTTGACTTCTGTCGCAAGTCTGAACGCGGAATCGCCAGATAGACGGCGATTGTCACTTGATCTAATCAAGGGAGTGACGCGGAGTTTATTATCACAGCATTATTATGCACTCAGGTAGCAACGTGAACGAGATTGAAGCAAAACCAGCACAACAGCCGGCACAGGCCATAAATCCACCCACACCCCAAGTTCCGGGCTCACCAGCAACGACTCAGGCTCAGGCTCGACCGCCGCAGCCTGAACTCGTCGCCAAAGGTGTCTTGGAGGTCGGCGAAAAAGGGTTTGGATTCCTTCGCAATCCTGCTCGTAGTTATCAGGTCAGTCCGACTGATATTTATGTATCTCCCGATGTAATCCGCAGGCATCGCTTGCGGGCCGGTCTGGAAATCGAAGGTCGCGCCGCGCCGCCGCGTAAAGGCAGCCCCCAACTCGTCGAAATCAAGACTATTAATGGTCAGCCGCTGGAGAAATACGCATCGCTTAAAAAGTTCGATGACCTCACCAGTATCAATCCGACCGAACGGTATGTTTTGGAAACTGTGCCCGACCGTTACACCACGCGTGTGATGGACATCGTCGCGCCAATTGGTAAAGGCACCCGCGGCCTAATTGTCGCCGCCCCACGCACCGGCAAGACCACCCTACTCCATCACATTGCCGATGCTATCCTAACGAATCATCCCGACGCCCACACCATTGTCTTACTCGTGGACGAGCGTCCTGAAGAAACAACTGATTTTCGCCGTTCAATTAAAGGTGGAGAAGTCATCGCTTCGACCAACGACCAGCCAATCGAAGATCACGTCCGCACCGCCAAAATCGCAATTGAACGCGCTAAGCGGCTCGTCGAATTCGGCAAGGACGTCTTCATTGTGCTCGATTCGATTACACGCCTCGCAAGAGCTTTCAATAACTACATGGGATCGACCGGCCGCACGATGACCGGCGGTCTTGATGCACGGGCGATGGAACAACCACGCAGGATTTTCGCTTCAGCCCGCAAGGCTGAAGAAGGCGGTTCCCTGACAATCATTGCCACCGCATTGGTTGATACCGGTTCGCGAATGGATGAGTTGATTTTCCAAGAGTTTAAAGGCACAGGTAACTCAGAACTCGTTCTCGACCGCAAGATTGCCGAACAACGGTACTGGCCGGCCGTAGAAATAAATATGTCCGGCACACGGCGTGAAGAATTGCTCTTGAGCGCAAGTGAACTCGAAGGCGTTACTCGCCTACGGCGGGCATTGAGCGGGACGCCACCACTTGAATCAATTCAGAAACTTCTTAATGGTTTGAGCAAGCTAAAGACCAATAAAGAATTCCTCAAAGCCATCGTCGATACACCGCAATCTCGCTAATCTGTCTCAAACCTACGGTTAACGCTTAGCTTCACCACGAGTTAAGTCCGCTAGACTCTCACGTTTTCGCACGCACCGGTAGCCGCTGCTGGATACCAACACTTCGGCGGGGCGCGGCCTAGAATTGTAGTTCGATGTCATGGCCATGCCATACGCGCCGGCACTCATCACGGCGAGCAAGTCGTCTTCACCCACTACCGGCAGCAAACGACCTTGCGCAAAGAAATCACCCGATTCACAGACCGGCCCGACGATGTCAGCTTTGCGCGACTGGCCGCACGTCTGCTTGACTGGCAGGATTTCGTGGTAACTTTCGTACAATGCCGGCCGAATCAAATCGTTCATGCCAGCATCTGTGATGACAAACGTCTTAACCGGCGTCTGCTTCACATAGACCACGCGGGTAACCAACACGCCGCCGTTGCCAACGATGAAGCGGCCCGGCTCAATCAACAACCGCAGTCCGTTCTTTTTCACCAGCGGCAAGACAGTCGCGGCGAATTGCGCTGCCGTCGGCGGCATTTCGTTATGGTAACAAATACCGAGTCCACCGCCGATGTCGAACGACTGCAATGTGTCCGGCGCGAGGGCGCGGACTTGTTCGGCCAAGTGTAAAAGCTTCTTAATCGCCAACCGGTACGGTTGCGTTTTGGTGATTTGCGAGCCGATGTGCATTTGGACGCCGCGAATCTCCAAGCCCGGCCACTGACTAGCGGCTTGGTACACTGCGAGGGCACGCGTAATGGAGATACCGAACTTGCTCTCTTCCTTGCCGGTCGAAATGTAGCGGTGCGTGTCGGGATCAACGTGTGGATTCACCCGCAACGCAATTGGCGCCCGGCGGCGCAACCGGCGCGCCGTGGCATCCAGTTGCCGGAGTTCCGCTTCGCTCTCGACGTTGAAAATGTAAATACCGAGCTTGAGCGCGTACTCGATTTCAGAGCGAGTCTTGCCGACGCCGGAGAAGACACAACGCACTGGATTGCCACCGGCTTGAACCACCCGGTACAACTCGCCGGCACTGACGATATCGAAACCGGCCCCGGCTTTGGCGAGCGCGCTGAGAATCGCGAGGTTGCTGTTGGCTTTGACAGCGTAACAAATCGTGTGGTCAACCGGCCGAAACGCCCGGTCGAGCGCGGTGAATTGGCCGACGATGTGCTGCCGGCTGTAAACGTACAATGGCGTTCCGAATTTTTCGGCCAACTTGCGTAACGGCACTTGTTCGCAATACAACTCGCCCCGGTGATAGTGAAAGTCATTCATGTGGCCGGCAGTTTAGCAAATCAGCGCCGGTGCGCAACCAGTTCCGCCGCCACCAGCGCCGCGCCGACCACCACCACCGGCTCACCTACCGCCGCCGGCACAATCCGGTAATTTCCACGGAACGGCCCAAACACCAGCCGCCGTACCGTCGCCCGCAATGGCCGGAAGAATTTTCCGCCAGCCTGCGCCACGCCGCCGCCGACCACCACCACGTCGGGATTCAACAGCGCGATCACGTTGGCCACCGCCACGCCCATCACGCGCGCCGACTGCGCCACCGTGCTCTGGCCGTGTTCAATTGCCAGGCCCGACGCCAAATCTTCCACCATAGGCCAGCGCCCGCCGACCGGCCATCGCATGTGCCCGATCTCCATCGCGCCAAACCGGCCGTTGTACAATTGCCCGTTAATGACCAGCCCGCCGCCGATGCCGGTGCCGATGTTGGTGTAAAAGACCACGCGCTGACCGCGCCCGGCACCGCAGCGCGCTTCCGCGAGCGCGGCGCAATTTGAGTCGTTCTCCACCGCCACCGGCAACTGAAACTGCCGCGCGAACCAGCGCCGCAATTCAAACCCCCGCCAGCCGCCAACCTGAAACGACTGCACCACGCGGCCCTGCCACCCATCCACCGGCCCGCCGAATCCGACGCCGATGGCCTGCACTGGATTGTCCAGCACGATGGCGGGAATGACTTCGATAAATTGGCGGAGGATGCCGGCGCGCCCCGCCGCCCGGTCCACTGGCAAGCGCACAAGGTGCCGGAGCTGGCCGCGCCCTGAGACCACGCCGACTTGCAATTTCGTCCCGCCGATTTCACATCCAAGAAACATGCGCGACTTTTACCATCCCGGTTGGCTGCCGTCAAAACGGATACACAGCTATGGCTATTTGATTAGCGCCGGTGTTCGTGACCGAAACCAGTGCCGGAGATTTCGCCAGCGTAGACATAGCCTTCTTCACCATGTTCCGCAATGTCAAGGCCTTGCATTTCTTCCTCGGCACTGGGCCGCAAACCAATCAAGGCTTTCACACTGAATGCGATCACAATTGTGCCGGTAATCGCCATTGCCAGGGTCACGCCCATTGCTTTGAGTTGTTCGATGGCGAGCGGTTGGAAAATCCGGTTTGTCACAAATGAGCTGAGGTTGACAGCGAGATTTGGATTGGCAGATGTCCGGGCCAGTAGGCCGGTTAGTAAGGCGCCAATTGTGCCGCCAACAGCGTGGACGCCAAATGTATCCAACGCGTCGTCGTAACCCAGCCAGCCCTTCAGTTTCATACACGCAAAAAATGGCACAATCCCAGCCAACACACCGATGGCGACCGCGCCATTCGCCGTCACAAAACCACAGGCCGGTGTGATGACCACCAAGCCAGCGACTGCGCCTGAGCAATAGCCGAGCACGCTCGGTTTGCCACGCATGAACCATTCGGTCACGGCCCACGTCATGCTGGCGACCGCAGCCGACAGCGTGGTGGTCATAAAGGCGTTACCGGCAATGCCGTCGGCTCCAATCGCGCTGCCGGCATTGAATCCGTACCAACCGACCCAAAGCATCCCGGTGCCGACCATACACAGCACCATGCTATGTGGAGTCATGATCTGCTTGCCGAACCCGAGCCGCGGGCCAAGGATCAAACATAAAATCAACGCCGACCAACCGCTCGACATATGCACCACCGTGCCGCCGGCAAAATCAATCGCCTTGATTTTTGCGTGCGCGTTTGCCACGCCGTTCATCAAACCGTCTGCGCCCCAGATCATGTGCGCCAATGGGAAATAAACCAGAAACATCCACACCGCCACAAACGCCAGCACCGCCGCGTATTTCATCCGTTCTGCAATCGCGCCAACAATTAAGGCCGGTGTGATGATCGCAAACATCATCTGGTACATTGCAAAGACGTTGTGCGAAACCCACGGGCCGTAGTCGGTGTTCGGATTTCCGTCCACACCACGCAGGAATGTGTACTTGAACCCACCGAAGATTGCGTTGCCCGGCGCGAACACCAGACTGTAACC
>JBAXAT010000133.1:0-5372 GCA_037142335.1 Verrucomicrobiota bacterium
CGTTTGGATTGACGCGCTGATTAATTACCTCTCGACAGTGGACACGCCGGAGCGGAGCAAGTACTGGCCGGCCGACGTGCATCTGCTCGCCAAGGATATTTTGTGGTTTCACGCGGTAATCTGGCCGGCCATGCTGCTGGCGTTGAAGCGGCCGTTGCCGGCACACGTGTATGCACATGGTTTCTGGATTAGCGAAGGCCAGAAGATGAGTAAGAGCCTCGGTAACTTTATTGACCTCGAACGCATTGACCGGTACGTGATGGATTACGGTCTCGATGCGCTCCGGTATTATATCGCCAGCAACGGACCGCTTGCCGCCAACGACAGCGATTTCTCCGAAGCCAAATTCATCGAGGTCTACAACACCGACCTGGCCAATGAACTTGGCAACCTCGTCAATCGCGCTTTGTCGATGTTGAATCGTTACAGGCAGGGGGTCGTGCCGCAAACGGCCGCGGTAGATTTACGCGGTGAGGCGGAGAAAACTTTTACCGCTTACCGGACGCACATGGACAAGTTCGACCTGACCGGCGCGCTGGCGGAAGTGCGCTTGTTCGTGATCCGCGCGAACCGGTATGTTGAGGAAAATGCGCCGTGGAAGTTGGCGAAAACGCCAGACCAGGCACCGCAACTTGAGGCGGTGCTTTATAATCTTTGCGAAGCGGTCCGGCTGATTTCGGTGGCGTTGTTGCCGGTGATGCCGACGATTGCCGGACAGATGCGTACGCAGCTTGGTATTGGCAAGTTGACCGGGAAGTTAACGGAAGAACTCGCGTGGGGACGATTGCCGGCGGGGACGAAAATCGGAACGGTTGCGCCGTTGTTCCCCAAAAAGGCCTGATGCAACTGCCGGATTCGTCACGGTTTCATGTGGTGGAGAATTGCGCCGGTCGGCCGCTATACGTTTATCTACCGGAAGCCGCGCTGCTGAATCGCCGAAAGAAATTTCCGGTCATCTATTGTCAAGACGGTCAAAATATCTGGGACGATCCGCATTGCTGTTTTGGTCACGGTGGTTGGTATCTGAACCGGATTGTGGACGAATTGAGCGGCGACGGAAAAATTGAGCCAGTGATTCTAGTGGGAATTCCACACAGCGAGAAACGATACCGGGATTACACGCCACGTCGGAGTTTTGCGGATTGCCAGGATCACGCGTATGCAAAGTTTGTTTGCGCGGCGGTGAAGCCGTTTATCGAAAAGAATTTTCCAGCGAAAAAACGGCGTGGTGATGTGGCGTTGTTGGGATCGTCGCTTGGCGGATTGGTGGCGTTATGGTTGGCGCATCAGCGACCGGAACAATTTGGGAAGGCGATTTGTTTGTCCGGTGCGTTTCAAGTGCGTGACCGGCACCGGCAGATGTTTGTTGATTATCTGGCCGGCATCACGCACCAAAATCTACGAATTTACCTCGACAGCGGGACAGTGGGAGATGGTTTGATGTTGACGCGAAAAGTGGTGGCACAATATCGGCAGTGCGGCTGGCGCGACGGTGCGAACTTGATGTATTTGGAGGCAAAAGGCCACGAACACAACGAGCGTTTCTGGCGCGATCGTGTGTGGCGGGCGCTGGTTTTTCTGTTCGGACCGGATGTGGATCGCTGAAAGAACCTATTAACGGTTATTCACAACTACTCTCACCAGATAGGGTTGTTCTGTTCTTCCACAGGTTGACAGTGCGGCATGGATAATCCCACTCACGCGCTTAAAGAATGTCTTGTTTAGCTATTCAAAGATGTTTAGCAGTTTTCATCTGAGCCAGTAAGTATGCCGTGGTACTTCGTGGAAGGCAAGAGGCACCCCAAAACAAATCGGGCGTCCCGGTAATCCGAGACGCCCGAAGTGGAATGATGTTTGATTGGCTTACAGGCTCTTGCCGATTTTCTTGAGCAGGTCAACGGTGCGGCAGGAATAACCCCACTCGTTGTCGTACCAGCTCACGAGTTTGAAGAATTTCTTGTTCAGCTCGATGCCGCTGCCGGCATCGAAGATGCTCGAGAGTTGGCAGTGAATGAAGTCGCTGCTGACAACTTCGTCGCCGGTGTAGCCGAGAATGCCTTTGAGATACGTCTCGCTGGCTTTCTTCATGGCGGCACAAATTTCGGCGTAGCTGGTGTCTTTCACGGTCTTGACGGTGAGGTCAACGACGCTGACGGTCGGCGTCGGGACGCGGAAGGACATACCAGTGAGCTTGCCTTTGACTTCCGGCAGCACCAAGCCGACAGCTTTGGCGGCGCCGGTGGTGGATGGAATAATGTTCTGCGCGGCGGTCCGGCCACCTTTCCAGTCTTTCTTTGACGGACCGTCCACAGTTTTCTGCGTGGCAGTATAGCTATGGATTGTGGTCATCAAACCTTCTTCGACGCCGAAACCTTCCTTAAGCAGTACGTACACGACCGGTGCGAGGCAGTTTGTGGTGCAGCTCGCATTGGAAATGATGTGATGTTTGGCCGCGTCGTACTTCTGGTCGTTCACGCCGAGCACGATGGTGATGTCTTCGTTCTTGGCCGGGGCGCTGATGATGACTTTCTTTGCGCCGGCATCGATGTGGCCTTTGGCCTTCGTTCCGTCAGTGAAAAGACCGGTGCTTTCGATGACAATATCTACGCCGAGTGCTTTCCACGGCAACGCCGCCGGGCCTTCCTTGACGGCAAGGCATTTGATTTTGTTGCCGTTGACGACGAGCACATCATCTTCCGCGACGGTGGGCGAGGATTTCTCGCTCGTCACGGTGCCAGGGAAGCGGCCTTGCGCTGAATCATACTTCACTAGATAAGCGAGGTTGTCAGCCGGGACGAGATCGTTGACGGCAACGACTTCGACTTCTTTGCCGAGCAAGCCTTGATCGCAGATTGCGCGGAACACCAACCGGCCGATGCGGCCGAATCCATTAATACCAACTTTGATTGCCATGTATGAGTTCTCCTTCGAACGTTTGGGATGAAACGCGGGCGGACTCTACGAGAATCTCCGGCAACCGTCAAACGGAAACATTCTCCAACCGGAACAGCTTGCCGGCGTGGCGATTTTTCAGTAATCTGGCCGCCATGCGAAGCTTTTTACTTGTTCTCACGTTAATCGCCCTGCTGCCGTGCGCGTATGCCGGTAATCCTGAAGTCTTGGATGGCATTGCCGCAATCGTGAATAGCAACATCATCACCTACAGTGATGTGCGCGATTATATTCAGCCGGTTCTCGCTCAATTGCGCCGCAATTCGATCGGCAGCGATCTTATCGAAAAAGCCAAAGCCGCACAGATGGACGCGCTGAACAATCTGATTGAGCGGTCCCTCATTCTTCAGGATTTTAAGGAAAAAGGGTATAGCTTCCCGGAAACGGTCGTGGACGAGCAGTTGAACAACACCATCGCCAATGAATTTGGCGGTAATCGTGCCGCGCTCATCAAAACTCTTGAGGCAGAAAATCTGACATTGGCTAAATATCGGGAACAGCTCCGCGACCGGATCATCGTCCAAGCCATGCGCAGTCGAAAAACGCAAAACGAAGTTGTCGTCTCGCCGTACAAGATTTTGTCCTACTACCAAGCCCATCTTGCCGATTACAAAGTAGATGACCAAATCAAACTGCGCATGATTACTATAAAAAAGCTAGCCACACCCGAGTCTGAAGATACGCGGCGCAAACTGACAGAGGAAGTGTTGGCGAAACTTGATGCCGGCACTAGTTTTGACAACCTCGCCAAACTGCATTCAGAAGGCAAAGAAGGCAAACAAGGCGGTGATTGGGGTTGGGTTGGCCACGACGAACTACGCAAAGAACTCAGCACACCGGCCTTCCAGCTCAAACCCGGCCAGCACAGCCGTGTCATCGAAACTACCGATGGCTATTACATTCTGCAAGTGGATGAAATAAACCCCGCCCACACCAAACCGTTGACCGAAGTTCGTGGCGAAATCGAAATTCACTTACTCCAAGATCAGCGCGCTAAAATGGAGCAAGATTGGGTCAAGCAACTCCGCGCCAAAGCATTTATTCGGCTATTTTGACCGCCCGGAGTCAAATGAAACCGCGCATTGGAATTACACTAGGCGATCCAGCCGGCATCGGCCCGGAAGTCATCGCCAAAGCTTTGGCCTCCGGCAGGCTTGATCGGCGGTATGACTACGAAGTCATTGGTAATGTGCGCGCGCCGCGGCGGGACGCTCGAAAATGGATTATTACCGGCGCAAAACGTTGTCTACGGGGCGAACTAGCGGCGCTGGTAACCGGTCCGATTATCAAAGAAATTGTCACACCGTGGCCCGGTCAAACTGAATTCCTTGCGGATCTGTCCAGCACAAAAAAAATTGCGATGATGCTGGCTGCCGGTAAGCTACGCGTGGCTCTGGTCACCACGCACACGCCGGTCAGCAAAGTGGCCGGCCTAATCACGCGGAAGAAAATTGTTGAGGTCATAGAGCTTACGCGCGAGTTTTGTCAGCAACTTGGTATTAAGCAACCGCGCATTGCCGTGGCCGGATTGAATCCGCATGCCGGCGAAGGCGGCTTGCTTGGCAATGAAGAAAAACGAATCATTGCCCCGGCAGTGAAACAAGCGCACGCCATTGGTCCGTGCTCCGCCGACACGGTGTTTTACCGTGCCGTGCATGGCGAGTTTGATGCGGTTGTGGCGATGTATCACGATCAGGGCTTGGCGCCATTCAAGCTAATCGCGTTTGATAACGGTGTGAACGTTACTCTGGGTTTGCCGTTTGTGCGTACAGCGCCCGACCACGGGACCGCGCCGGACATCACCGGTAAGGGAATTGCGCATGCGGCAGGTATGATTGCCGCGATTAATCTCGCCGCGCGCCTCGCCCGCTGCCGGTCCGCCGCCGCTAAATAAATCGCGTTATGGATTCGGGATCGGCGTCGTCCACCACGGGTTTTCAAACCGGTAAATCAAAATTGAATGTCCAATTTGTGCGACCGGTGTCTGCCCCAGCAATGGCGTGTAGAATTGTCGGAGTTTTGGCTGGAAATAAACACCCCGCAGATTCGTGACGCTGATGGCTACGTAGCCGGGCAGGCGTGGCGATTCGGCCGTGTTCATCAACATTCCGCCCGGCAGCAGAGAGCAGGAGATTCCGTAGTAGGCTGGGTCGGCGGTGCCGAAGTAACAGAGGTTGATGTGCCGGACGCGATTCTCATCCATCCAGATTTTTAACCCCTTTAAGTCTTGGCCCCAGTCGAGGTTGGAATCCACCAGATGTCGGTCGCCATTGGCCGGTCCGCCCACGAGGTTGTTAAAAAACGACAGCGGATCCGGATAAGCCTGCGCGAACTCGATACCGGTCATTGCGAGCAGGCCGGTAACACCTAGCACGACAAGGCGTTTGTTGCGACGCAGCCACCACGCCAGCGAGCGCCAC
>JBAXAT010000134.1:0-5369 GCA_037142335.1 Verrucomicrobiota bacterium
TCCATGAAGCCGTAGGAGTGGAGACCCACGCCAAGCATGTTCACGCCGAACCAAGAGAACGCGGTGACGATGTTACCAAAGAGCGCAAGGTTCATCAGACCGCGCGCGCCCACCAGTTGCCCCCATCGAGCGTGCAGGATGAGCGCATTCCAGATGACGATTAACAATGCTCCATTTTCTTTCGGGTCCCAACCCCAGAAACGACCCCACGATTGGTCGGCCCAGATACCGCCAAGCACGGTACCGATAAAACTGAACAATGTGGCAAAACAAACAATGGCATAGACCATCTTGGCCAAGGCCGATCCAAGTGTGGCATCTTGATCCGTGCCGACTTTTGTCAGAAGCAGTGGCGTAAAAACGCCCAGCACAACGTACGCCATCGCCAACGTACCGGCCACAAACGTGGCGGCGTACCCCAGCGTTACTGTCACGACATGCGTAGCCAGCCAGAAGTTTGTGTCGAGGACGGCGCGGAGCATTTCCATTGTGTCGCCACCAAGTGCGAGATTGTGTGCGATGAGCAGCGTTACAAAGCCAGCCAACCCGGCCACGGCGCTGCCGAGACCGATTTTATAAATCCGTTCCAGCACCCAGCCTAACCCACACGCACCCCAGCCAATGAAAATGGCGGAGGAATAAAGATTTGTAACTGGTGGCCGACCCTCAAGCACCATCCGGAAGCTGAGACCAAAGGTATGCATGATAAACGTCAGCCCGATTAGGTAATAAGCTGAGCGGCGCAACGATTCGGAAAGCCGTGGTGCCGGAGCAAAGGTCAACAAGGCGGCACCAGCCAGCACGAGGGCAAAAATATAGATAATTGTCGCGTGTAGGAAAATTTTGATCTGGTTGAAATAAAACTCTGCCCGGCCTTTTGCCAGTTCACGCGCGAAATTTGGTGCCAGCCAATTCTTGTAGCCAGCCACGGCGCTATTGAACCCCGCGGCATCGCCATGTCCAAAGGCGGTCGCCATGCGGGCAAAAAACGTTACGGCGGGATGAACTGTGCCAGCGTGATCCGCGTGGAGCAGACTCGCACCGACATTGACCCAGGCATCTTTATTCGCAGAATCAGCGGGTGGAATGACTAGCGGTAGAGCATCTTTTGCGACGCTCTCAAACTGTTGAGTGATGGCCGCTAACTTACGGAGCGCCACTGTGTCAGTCTTGTGCCCCGCTTGCTGTGCACGCGCAGCGGCCAGTCCCGCCGGTAATGCCGCTTGGTAATCTGCTAGCAATTTAACAAAGTCCTCAGTGCCTTCAGGCTGAATGCTATTCTTTAGTTGCTGATACAAACCAAGTGCGTTGGCCAGTTTCAGCACTTGCTTCTGATATGTCGTTCGCAGCGCGTCCTCGATATTTCCTGCCTGGCTGGCTTGTTCGGAAATTTCTTTTAAGACTGGTCCGAGTTCGGCAAACGTGTAGTAGCGCAAGCCAGATTTCTCAACGCCTTTGTCGCCGAGCTTCAGTTCACTGATGAGATCCGGATGGTGAATCAGAAAAATTGGCCGCGTATCGGCCATATCTGACAGGAAAAACACCTCCAACAGCCAAGCCGTGGATTTCAACTTCTGTGGATGCTGCCAAAATCGCCAAGCCGGCACTTCTTCGAGCGGCACATCACCGGTGCTGCGGATTTGCAGCAGCGAATTCCGCGCGACGGAATCAAAGGGTTGAATCCGGCCATTGAGCAAGACCGGCAGCCGGCCGAACTCAGCGCTGTGGAATTCACGATCCGGTTTCGGCAACATGACAACGACAATCTCCGTGGCAAACAGCCCCAGAAACAACCATGGGAGGATCTTAAGAAAAGTTTTCATGATGCGTTGCGTTTTTTTGTAGCGAACTCGAAAAGGTGGTGCAGGAATTGCCAGACCAATCCCATCCCCACCAGCACGCAGGAGAAATATGGCGTGAGCCAGCTTGGATTATGGACCACCTGCAGGACGGTACCTTGGTTGTCCGTGTCGAAGCTCGCTTGGTAATAAGTGTCGCCGTCGTAGCGCAGCGGATTGTTCATATAAATCAATACTTCGCGATCTTCGCCGGTATCTGGTCGCTGCACGCGCACGCGGCTGGAAAAGTTTTTCGGAATATCCGTGCCGGGATATTTGTCATGTCGGAATTCGACGAGATGTAGATTAAATGGTTTGTAGAAACGTTCGGGACGCAACATCAACTCGTACTGGCGACCATTGAAGTTCAGCACCTGCGGTTGGTTGAGATAGGCGGATACGAGATAGGTTCCCAGCGAACCCTGCGGAGCGAGCAACTCCACAATCGCGGATGGCGTATCGCGGCGATCCGTCGCCGCTTCGTGTGGCAATTCGCGCCACCAAAAACCGGCCCCAAAACCAGCGGAGGTGTTGAGCTGTGTAAAACCTTCCTGCGGTTTCTCCATCAGTACCGAGTTGTTGTAAAACGTGCGAATCTGAATATTAAACGGCAGATTCGGATGGCGAAGCGCGGTTTGTCGCTGAAGTAGAGCCTCAGGAATTGCTACGACTTGATCTGTTGTTACCTCAGTCTTATCCACCACTGCCAACTCAAAGCAACTTGCTGACTCTGAGTAATTCCTGGTCTCCCCATTGCGTAAATGCATCATGCTCTCAGTCGAGAATACATCCGTTAACAACTGCCCGATTAGCAGTAACCCAACGCCGATATGAATCACCACCAGACCAAGCTTACGCTGGCCGGATCGATCAAAACGGAGATTATAGACCAGCAAATTAGCCAGCAGCAGGCTACCGATTAGATAACCACCTGGGAAAACTGGGATCCGCAATCCCGATTCGGCCGGTGACAAGTAGATAAAAAAGCTCCGAAAGAATTCGTTCTGCGCCTGATACAATCCTAGATGGACCTGCGCCATTGTTCCCCAAAATACCAGTACTAAGCCGAGCGCCAACAGTACAACTGTCAACAATAGTGAAGTAAAAAAATTGGCGAGGCGTTCGAGCATCTTAATATTTAACTCCTTGCACGAACTGAATGAATTCTGCCTTCTGAGCCGCAACAACCGTCGCCTCCCCCATCAACTTGTAAAACCAAACCTGTCCAACCTGCGACACGATTGCACCGATAAGCGCTACCGGCTGACTCGTCCGCGCATCTTGCCCGGCCATTTCAACGAACGTAACTGGGCCGATCGATTGTACGGATTTTGTTAAATCTTCATCGGTGAGTTCGCTCAACCCAAGTTGTTTTCGCCACCGGTTCACATTTGCCACCAAGCCACCGCCAGCGCCAGTCGACGAACTCACATTCACTGTTGCCTGCGCATCACCAGTACCGGTAATCACAAATTTAGCCACGAGAAACTGGCCGGCAGAAATCTCCTGCCAACCCGCTGGCACACTCCAACTCGGTTTGTCATTACTAAGCCCGACCCGGGGAACTGCCGCTGGCATTGCCTCGCCAGTTACAAATTGAACTGACTTAAGAAAATCCACAAACACCGGCTTTGTCTGCGCCACGAGCTGGCTATCGCCAGTCATTTTGAAAAACCACACCATTCCGTCGCGATGCTGGATGGCAGCCAAGATCTTAACTGAGTCACCGGCTTGTTCATAAAGCGCCGCCGGGTGACTGGCTACATCGATAGTTTCGGTCAGTTTTGGCAACTCTTCCTCAGCTACCGGCACCAAGCCGACCTGACCACGCCATCGATTCACATTGCTTAAATCGCCACCAGCTCCACCCGGCAATGGAATGATACTCACATCGGCTTGCTTGCCGTCCTCACCGGTAACCTTGAAAGACGCTACCCGCATACTGCTAGGTGGAACTTCCTGCCAACCGTTAGGAAGCTTCCATTTTAACTGTAGTGGCACTCCGCCAACCGCTGCCGTAGTCTTCGGAAGACTGGCCGGTATCGCTACTGTTGTCTCCTTTGAGGTGGTATACGTCTTGATTCCATCCTGTCCGCACCCGCTGGCTAATACGGCCAATCCAATACCGGCACCAAGAAAATTCATGACAGATTTTAGCGGACCGATGGTGTTAAGAAGTTTTCGATCCATAACAGTGTTGCGCATACTACCATTACAAACGTTACTGTCAAATCACCGGTAAACTTGACTAAAGAGCTTGACCACCTCTCCGTCTTTACCTATAGTTCACTTAGTTGATTTTGGCGGTGGTGGATTAAGTGGGTCAAAAACCCGCTTTTTTGTTCCCTTGAACAATCCCGCACAGCCTTAGGGAATGTAACGCATGAACGGCGAATTAATTGCAGTTTTAGAATATTTGCAGCGCGAGAAGGGCATTGACAAGGAAATCTTGATTCAAGCCGTCGAGCAAGCTTTGTTGCAGGCTTCCAAGAAATCCGTCGGCCCGGCCCGTGAACTTCGAATTGAGATTGACCGCAAGACTGGGGCAATTCGTGCCCTAGCCACATTGGTTGTCGTCGAAAATGTCGTCAGCAAGCATGACGAGATTACGCTCACTGACGCCCGCAAGCGCAATCCCACCGCACAGCTTGGCGAGACGGTTGATGTCGAAGTCACACCGGCCAACTTTGGTCGTGTCGCTGCGCAAACAGCCAAACAGGCGATGCTCCAAAAAATACGCCAAGTTGAAAAGGGTATGGTTTTCGAGGAGTTCAAAGGCCGCACCGGTGACATTCTGGCCGGCACTGTGCGCCGTTTTGAGCGCAGTGATGTCATTGTTGATCTTGGCCGAATCGAAGCAGTTATGCCAAGCCGTGAACGTGTTCCCACCGAGGAATACCAACCAGGCGACCGCATCCGCGCGTATGTCCTGAGTGTGGACAGTGGCGGTAATGGTCCCGACATCGTGCTTTCGCGCAGCCATCCCGACTTTATTAAGAAGCTATTTGAACTCGAAGTGAGCGAGATTGCCGACAAGACAGTCGAAATCAAAGCCATCGCCCGTGAAGCTGGATTCCGCAGTAAAATTGCCGTTTGGTCACGCAATGAAAAAGTGGACCCGGTTGGTGCGTGCGTTGGTATGAAAGGCATGCGCGTCAAAAACATCGTCCGCGAACTGAGCGGCGAGAAAGTTGACATCATCCGCTGGGATCCAAACGTCCGGCAATATGTCGCCAACGCCTTGGCACCGGCCAAGTTGAAAAACCTCATCATTGACGAAGCGCGGCATTCTGTTCGCATCATTGTCGACAACGATCAATTGTCGTTGGCCATTGGTAAAAAAGGCCAAAATGCGCGCCTGACTGCAAAGTTAACCGGTTGGAACGTGGACATTGAAAAAGAAGAGACGGCTGAACTTGGTTTTGATGCCAAGGTTGCCCGCGCGGTGAAAGAGTTGTGCGCCATTCCCGGTATCGAAGCCGAAGTTGCTCAGATGCTGGTGAAATCGGGTTTTCATTCGCTCGAAGGTTT
>JBAXAT010000135.1:0-5314 GCA_037142335.1 Verrucomicrobiota bacterium
TTGAACGCCTTAACCGGCAGCCGCACGGGCCGGTCCCCTCGCGACAAGTGGGTGGTTGACGAGCCAAGCTCCCATGATAAAATTTGGTGGGGCAAGGTCAACCAGCCAATTTCCGTTGATAACTACAGCGCCCTCCGGCAGGAAGCGTTGCACCATTTGCGGGGCCGCGATTTATTTGTGATGGATGGCTTTGCCGGCGCGGATCCCCGCTACCAGATGCCGATCCGGATCATCAGCGAATTTGCCTGGCACAGCTTGTTCGTCAAACAGCTCTTCCGCAAAGCCACAGCCGAGCAATTGCACACCCACGTCCCGGAATGGACGGTTATCAACGCCTGCCGGTATGCTGCCGACCCGAAGAAATTTAAACTCAACAGCGAAGCATTTGTGATCATGGACTTCGCGCACAAGACGGTGCTCATCGGCGGCACGCAGTATGCCGGCGAGATGAAGAAAAGCATCTTTAGTGTCCTCAATTACGTCTTGCCACAAAAAGGCGTTTTGCCAATGCACTGTTCGGCCAACATCGGCAAGGCGGGCGACGTGGCGATTTTCTTCGGACTCAGCGGCACCGGCAAGACTACGCTCTCCGCCGATCCGAATCGCGGCCTAATCGGTGACGACGAACACGGTTGGAGCGATCAGGGCGTCTTTAATTTTGAAGGCGGTTGCTATGCCAAGTGCATCAAGCTCACCAAGGAACGCGAACCGCTGATTTGGGACGCCGTCCGGTTTGGTTCCGTCATTGAAAATGTCGTAATCAACCCGGCCACTCGCGAGCCGGATTATTTCGATGACTCGCTTACCGAAAACACCCGGTGTGCCTACCCTCTCGAATTCATCGCTAATACGGTTCCCGGCGGGATGGGCGGCCATCCTAAAGCGATTGTATTTCTGGCCTGCGACGCGTTTGGCGTGTTACCGCCAATCGCGCGGCTCAACCCGGCACAGGCGATGTATCACTTCATGGCCGGTTACACCGCGGCACTCGCCGGCACTGAAGCCAATATGGGCAAAGATCCGACACCAACCTTCTCGACCTGTTTTGGCGCGCCATTTTTGCCATTGCCGCCGCAGGTTTATGCCGAAATGCTCGCCGACAAAATGAAGCGCCATTCCGTGCCGTGCTATCTCCTGAACACCGGCTGGGTCGGCACCGCCTTCGGCCAAGGCCAACGCATTCCGCTTTGGATGAACCGGCACTGCGTCACGCACCTGCTCAACGGCACATTGGATCGCGCGGAATTCCATCTCGACTCGACCTTCGGATTTGAAGTTCCGAAAGCCCTGCCGGAAATGCCAACCGACTTGCTCGACCCGCGCGCGGCCGCCCCTGACAAGGCCGACTATGACCGGCGCGCCAAAGAACTGGCCGGCAAGTTCGTCAAGAACTTCGAGCAATATACCGGTGCGAGCGCCAAGATTCGCGCGGCCGGCCCACGCCTATAAGGATCGACTAGCCATTAATGTCAACCGCCGCGCTACTTTGGATAATTTTCGGCGCGCTGGTTGCCGGAATGCTGGTGCTCGACCTTGGCGTGTTCCACCGTAAGACGCACACGGTAAATGTGAAGGAGGCGCTCATCTGGAGCGCGGTCTGGATCACGCTGGCGCTGCTCTACAATCTCGGCGTGTATTTTTGGCTGGGCCAGGCTAAGGCGTTGGAGTTCCTGACCAGCTACGTTATCGAGAAATCGTTGAGCGTTGACAATCTCTTCGTGTTCATCCTGCTGTTCTCGTATTTCCGCGTGCCGGCGGAGTACCAGCACAAGGTGTTGTTCTGGGGTATTATCGGCGCGCTGCTTATGCGCGCCGTGTTCATCGCGCTCGGTGTGACGCTAATCAATAAGTTTGCGTGGGTGATTTACGTCTTCGGCGCAGTATTAATCTACAGCGGCATCAAGATGGCGCTGGAGAAGGATAAGAAAGTGCAGCCGGACCACAACCCAGTAGTGCGCCTGTTCCGCAAGCTGTTTCCGGTCACGCCGCAATTTGAAGGCAACCGGTTCTGGGTGCGGCGGCAGACAGGCTTGCTGGCGACGCCGTTGATGGTCGTGTTGATTGTCGTTGAGACGACGGACCTGATCTTTGCCGTGGACTCGATTCCGGCGGTGCTGGCCATCACGCGTGACCCGTTCATTGTTTTCACCTCCAATATTTTTGCCATCCTCGGCCTGCGGGCGCTATACTTCGCGCTAGCGGGCGCGCTAAACATCTTCCACTTTCTGCACTACGGACTGGCGCTGATTCTCGTGTTTGTCGGCGTCAAAATGATTGGTACCCATTGGTTCAAGATTCCAATCGGGACAGCACTCGGCGTTGTGGCCGGGGTGCTGGTCGCTTCGGTCGTGGCGTCGTTAATCTGGCCGGAAAAGAAACCTCAGGCGCCCTTAGCCTGACCGGACTCCACTAGCTGCCAGAACTTCGGGTTATCTTGCAGCAATTGGTCTTCGCCGATTGGCAGCTTACTGCGGAAGAAGAAGTCCTTCAGCGAATTCTTATTGAGAATACACAGCACATTAACCAGCCCGTCATGGCGCTCGAAATAAATTCGGTAATCCTTCACGCGATACCGATAAATGCGTTTACCACCGCGCGTGAGCTGGCCAAATTTCGCGTCGGCGTGCTCAAAATCAGACGGCAACACCTGAAACCCGTCCAGCAATTCGATTTGCAATAGCCGCGGCATCGCGGCCAGGTCGCGGGCGCTGACGCGGCTGAAGATGATTTGCAACATGCCGGCAATCTAACCGCCCGCGCCCGGAGAATCAATTCACAAATCCACCTTGGTGCGGCGAAAACAAGCTTTCCATTTGTACCGGCATCGTGCAAATAATCCTCGCAACGTTTTATGCACCCGCAATTTGATCGCCGCCAACTCGCCATTCAACCGCTCAGCGCGCGCCAGAGCAAGGCCGCTATTGAAGACATTCAAATCGCACCAGATGCCGTGCCGCGCCCGTTACCGGCGCAATACCGTGAAATCTTCGCCGAAACCGTCACGCGGATCCGGTCCGCCCGGGCCGCCGGCAAGCCAGTCATGCTGGCATTCGGCGCCCACACAATCAAGAACGGCCTCGCGCCAGTTCTAATTCGCTTGATTGAAACCGGCTGGGTCACCCATCTCGCCACCAATGGCGCCGGCATCATTCATGATTGGGAATTTGCCTATCACGGCCAGAGCACCGAGGACGTGCGCCGTTACATTGCCGAAGGGCAGTTTGGTATTTGGGAGGAGACCGGCTTCAACATCAATCTCGCGCTCGTCGTCGGCGCCTACGAAGGCAAAGGTTACGGCGAATCCGTTGGCGCGCTGATCGAAAACGAAGGCCTGACGATTCCGACTGACACCGAGTTGCAAAAACAAACTACCGGCGCGGCGGCTGATCTCCGGGAAGTCATCGCGCAATTCAAACTCGCACCCGGTTTCCGCAAAGTGCCGCATCCGTTCAAGCGCTTCAGCGTCCAAGCGGCCGCGTACCAGCTCGGCGTACCGTTTACCGGCCACCCGATGTTCGGCCACGACATTATTTACTGCCATCCGCTGAACCACGGCGCGGCCATCGGGCGCACTGCGGAACGCGATTTTCTGGCGTTCGCTCACAATGTCAACCAGCTTGATGGTGGCGTTTACCTCTCGGTCGGCTCAGCGGTGATGTCGCCAATGGTTTTTGAGAAGTCGCTGACGATGGCGCAGAACCTGCATCGGCAACACGGACAACGGATCACCAACCATTTAATTGTCGTGGTGGATCTGGCAGTATCGACATGGGACTGGCAAACTGACGGCGAACCGCCGATGGACAACCCGGCTTACTACCTTCGGTATTGTAAGACCTTCAGTCGCATGGGTGGCCAGATGCGTTACGTGACGGCGGACAACCGGGACTTCCTACTCAACCTTGTCCAAGCCATTACCGGCCATTAAGAAATGGGTTCGTGCGGCGTTCCTGGCCAATGGTCGTGACCGGACCGTGACCGGCATAAACCTGCACGTCATCACCGAGCGGCAGAAGTTGGCGGCGGATTGAATCCACGAGTTGATCGAAGTCGCCGCCCGGCAAGTCCGTGCGGCCAATCGTGCCGGCAAACAGCACGTCACCGGTAAAGACCACCCGCGTGTTCCGCTCGAATAACGCCACGCTGCCGGGACAATGACCGGGACAATGCAACACTTCAAATTTCAAATCGCCGACGATTAGCGGTGATTCTTCGGTTAGAAAAAAATCAGGCACGCTCGGCGGAATGTCATCGTTAAGCCCACACATTCGCGCTTGCGGCAGTTTTAGCAGCGGCGCGCTCTCGATGTGGATCCCAAATTTGGCACCGGCCAGTCGCTGAATCTCGGCGTTATCCCAATAATGATCCCAATGCGCGTGAGTATTCAGGAGATAGGCGACAGGCGTGTTCCATTGCTTGGCTTGCGCCACCATATCAGCCGCCGTTCCCTGGGGAGCGTCAATTATCGCCGCCTGCCCACCGGTATGATCAGCAATGAGAAAACCATTGGTTTCGGCGGGACCGGCAACAAAGGTTTTAATTAACATGGGCAACCATGCGGCTTATTCCTTTTCGTCATCATCGTCGTCATCCGATTCCTCGACTAAATCATCGACCTCGCCGGACTCGCTCAAATCAAAGCCGCACGTTGGACAACAGAGGTTGTTGCGCTTCAACTCCTCCTTCTCCACGTCCACGTTGCAATTGGGGTAAGTCCGTTCTTCCACGATACCTCAACATTATCGAAAAATAGTTAACGTGCAAGTGTGAGCGGCGAAAGAATTTCGCACGCCCCGCGGTACTGCATTTCTGGTCTGCCAATCTACCAGTAAATATAATTTGTGAAGAGGCGCTGGTCCTTAGCCGGCAATGCCAACACGTCGGGCACGATGAATCGGTTTTCATTCACGTCGAGCAATACCTTACCGCCCGCGCCGAAGTCCTCGGCCCGGTCGTGCCGCCACGGCATCATAAATTCCTGGCGGCCACGCTGGGTCTCCACATCGAAAAACAGCAAGCCGAACTCATCGCGAACTTTGTAGACCCGCTGGATGATATGCTCGTGATACTGCTTCTTCAGAACGGTACGAATCAACGTCTGCGTTCCATCTGGAAATGCGCACAGATCCTCAATCACACCGATTTCACGCACTTTGTCCTTTTCGCCGGTATAGCGCAGTGAGATGTAGCAGTCAGGATAGCGGATCGGAAACATTAACACGGCGAACACACCACGATACACTTGGTCACCCGTGACCGCGCAATGTAAGAGTGAAAACGCCCCCTCAAAAATTTTGGTCGTGGCCGGCGTCAA
>JBAXAT010000136.1:0-5295 GCA_037142335.1 Verrucomicrobiota bacterium
CAAGAGCGCGAACGCGGGCGGCCAAGCCGCGCAGTATTTCCCGGTCAGTCATTGCGCCACGTTGTAACGCAAGCGCCCGGCCTTGGCAACCGCTTTGCGGCACCGGATTCGCGCCGTTATTGATAAGTTGGCTGCCGTTGGCGCCGGGCTGGAGGGCGCTGGCAAGCTTGGTTTTGTCGCCGGGGAAGCTGCCATCAATGCATTACAACTTGGACTTCGTAGTGTTGCCCGGCTTGATTGGGCAACGGCTGAGCTTGATCGGTCTTTTCCCCATTCACTCTTAAATCCGCCACTGTCTTGTATCCGCGAGATTGATCGAAGGAGACCCGATATTGTGCGCCACGGAATCGCCGAATCACAGCGCAGCGTTTCCATTCCGGCGGTAAACAAGGATCAACGCGCAAACCGTTAACTGTCGGGCGCAACCCATAAACGTGGTTCAACATCACCACATAGAACCAGCCAGCTGTTCCTGTCCCCCAACTTTGGCCAGGTGTGCCGTAGAGGCTGCTGTCTGGATCCGCAAAATAGCTATTGCTGAACACATATGGCTCGCAAGTCTTCTGGAAATATGTACTGTCAAATGGCAGTACTTTGTGGAGTGCCATCGCCACACGGTCGTGGCGTTTGAGCAGGCAATCCGCCATCAGTTTGAAGGCGCAAGCATGCAGATACACGCCACCGTTCTCGTGGGTACCGGGCGCCTTGAGTGAAGCACTCCCAATCTTCGGGTTCCAGTGACTGAACGGGTTCAGAATTTTCGTCGTGCCGAGTTCCGTTTCCAAGTACCGGTCGACAGCTTGCAGGCTCCGCAACCCGCGGTCGCCTTCCGCAACCCCGGTAATTACCGACCACGCTTGCGGCATTAAGAAGAGCGTGCCTTCCTTGTTCTGGCGCGAACCCAATTTCTCCCCGCGATCATTGTACGCCCGCAAGTACCAGTCGCCATCCCAGCCGTGGCGATTGACCAGCCGCTTCATTTGCTGGCCACGTTTGGTGGCCTGCCGGTAATCGGACTCGCGGCCGACTAGGCGGGCAAGTTCGGCAAACTGCTGGTTGGCCAAGTACCACGCCATTGAAAGCCAGAGACTGACGCCACGGCCTTTCGGCCCCACCAATTGCAGGCAATCGTTCCAGTCGCCGCTGCGGATCTTCAACAGCCCGAACCGGGCCCGGTCCTGCCAATAGAAGTTCACCGCGCGTTTCATGTGCTCGTACAACGACGCAACGCTGCCGTCGTTAAATGGAATCTTCCAGTCAAGAACGCCGGGGTTGCCGGTCTCCAGCACCAGTTGGTGGACGGCGTAAGTGATCCAAACATGGTTGTCGGAAAAATCTTTATCGAGGATTTTGCCATCGAGCCAAGTGCGTGGCGCATAGCCAGTCGGATATTGATAGGCGAGTACACGTCGCAGTTGCTTGCCGGCGCCAGCAGGATTCATGAGCGCCAGCGCCCCAATATCCTGCACCTGATCACGGAACCCATTGTGCCGGACTCGCGCCCACTGTGTGCCAAGGGAGGCTTGCCGTTTCAACCACGGATGAAAGAAAGCGTTCAGATTGGGATCGGGGGTCTCAATTTGGTTGGAACCGAGCAGCGAGTGGATGCCGGCGACAACCCGCCGCAATTCAGTCTCAATCCTGCCGGGGTAGAAAAATTTCCGCCGCACGCCCGCGATGGTCGCCGTAGTCTTGCCGGCCCCAACAATCGCCTGCAGGACAACTTCCTTGCCGGCGGGAGCTGTCAGCGCGAACTCGAGCGCGAAACAGCTTTTTACCATGTCTGTGTCGGTGCCCCGGCAGTGCCCTTGCACGACGGCATCCGGCCGCTGGTCGGTGCCGTGCCCAACAAATCCGTTGAGCGAACCATCGAAGCCCACGACTTGCCGGTCCGCAGTCATGAACGCGTTCACTTCCTCAACTCCGTCGAATGAATGGTGTTTGCGACGCACAATCGCATTCCACCGCCGCTCATATCGGCAACTGCCCTGGAAGTAAGCCTGGGGTTTTGGCACTCCGTCAAAATTAGTGCTGGCAAATAGGAATACGCTCAGCCGGCGCCCACGGTGGGAAGTGTTTCGGAGTTTGATTGTCCAGATCTCACAAATCTCATTCTGCGGTACAAACATCCGGAACCGCGACGCGATGCCGGCTTGGCGCGACTCAATGACGGAGTAGCCGAGTCCGTGCGCACACCGGTAGCCGGTTCGCTGTGCATCGACCGGCAGGCCATTGATGGACCAGAAGTTGCCGGTCGCTTGATCCCGAACAAAAATCATGCGTCCCGAGATGATCTCGATGCGGCGTCCGAGTGCATCTTGGGTCAACGATTCGCCCTGTGCCGTCTGTGCAAACAGCGAGACATACCGGTCATTCCAGAGGTAATTATACCAAGGTCGCGGCGTCGCCTGATTTACGATCTCGAACTCGGTTCCGTCGCGGCTAAATTGTCCGTATGTCATATCTATTGGAGGAAGAACTTATTCTTACGACCGCGCTAGGTAGCTGCCTACCGTAAAAAGTAAGGCAATTTGCTTGAGAAATTCCACCCTTTGCTTCCAACTGGAAATCAAGACTCCTACTCAATTTATTCAACTGAAACTACCACGCACTATCGACAGACCGTGCAACCCTTTTTATTTTTGGCTCTTTTACAACATTCCAGTTTCTATCAATCTACTTCTTTCCGGTGGCAACTCAAAACTGCGCTATCTATTATCTTCGGCGTTATTCCTTAATCCCATCCAACAGTAAATGGAAAAACTCGTCTTCCTTGTTGGCATGGCTTTCGAAATTATCAAGAAATCTAATCAAGGCTTTCCATAATACATTTGCATCGCTGGTCATATCGTAGTTGGTAAGTATGCGCTCCAACTGCTTGATTTGTTTGAGGAGGGTTTTGTGTTCAGTTTGAAATTTTTTAACTAGCTTGACCGCTGTATGTTTTGGCCGTTCCGCTAATAATGGCGCAAATACCTTCTGCTCTTCGTAAATAAAATGTTTTGCAATTGTCTTATTCGTTAGCACTGAAATCGCCTTGGCTGCTTTTTTGGCATTAGCCCTTGATTTGCTGCTAAACATTCGCGAAATAACTTTCGTGAAATGCGAGAGAATTTCGTGATCCTCAACCGCAAGTTGCAGAACAGCCGTGTGAAATCTAGAGACATTCATAGTTGTACCCATAATGGGCGGCGACGCGGCTGTCAAGGCGGAGTACGGTAATTATTATTACACCATCATATGGTTTAAAATCTGGGGTATTTCAATTGAAACGATGCTGCCTAAGAATATTCAAAGAATTTTAGTTTTGATCAGCCCCCCCCCTCTCAACAAACACCACTGGCTTAAAAAAGCGTTGGTAAAACTCTGGTTTGTCCTTACAATTAGGATGCTGTGATTTGGCGACAAATATTCCTCTGGTTCAGCCTTGCGCTAACTGTCCATGCAAGCGCAGCGCTTCCGCAATACACACTACCGGAGTGCGTGGATCGTGCACTTAAACAAAACGCCGACGTTCTCGTGGCCAAAAAACGCGTTGAAGCCGCCGCCGGGATGATTATAGAAGCGCGTGCCGGCTACCTACCGAGTCTCACAACATCCGCCAACTACGAATATCTTGAATCGGATTATTCCACATTGGCCGGCGCCAACCCGAATAACCGTCCATTCATCTGGAATATCTATCTGCGCCTGACTGAAAATGTTTATGCTGGCGGTGCCACCCGTGGTAAGCTTGACATCGCACGCTTACAAAAACAATCTCGTTTACTCGACTACCAGACCATCGTGGATCGCGTAATTCAAGACGTACGCATCGCATTTTACGACATCCTTCGCATCCGTGCCGACATCATTGTGCACGAGCAAGCTATCGCCTTCCTCCGTCAACAGGAAAACAATGAGCGCAACCGTCTCGAACTGGGTACCGGCCAAAAACTTAACGTCATGCGCGCCGCTGTCAATCTTGCCTTTGAGGAAGCCGCGCTTGTGGACTCCCGCAACCGTCTCCGTAACTCTCGCTTACAACTTAGCGAATTGCTCGCCATACCAGTTACCACTGATGACGGTGATGTGCCATTCGACATTACCGGTGAATTGAAACGCGAGGCCGCGCCGCCGCCAATCACTGACTGCCTGACCAGAGCCATGACTCAACGCCCAGAACTTGCGGCACGCGACAACGATGTCACCGTCCAACGCCGGCAACTCACCGTAGACCGCAGTGAGCTCTTGCCGCATCTAGAAATATTTACTGGATATGACATCGTCAGTGAGCCCAACCGCGCAGCATTGGTTGATTCTTACGATGGCTACGTGGCTGGTGTGCAAATAAGCTGGCACATCTTCGATGGTTTGGTAACTAAAGGCCGTCTCAACGCCACTCGCGCCCGCCTTAGCGAAGCTGAGACCGGCGCGATTGCAATGCGCCGCACCGTGCAAGCCGAAGTCCTGCGCGCTTACCGGGACATCCAGTGCGCTGACGAGCAACTCCAAACCCAAACCGCTAACGTCAAGCTGGCTGAAGAATCACTCAAGCTCGCAACCAGTAATCTTGAACTGGGCCTCAGCAGTCAACTCGAACTCCTCCAAAGCCGGCTCGACTTCACTCGCGCTCAAACTGCTGAGTTATCAGCGCGGTTCGATTACAACGCCGCGCTCGCTCGACTTCAGCGCGCGTTGGGTAGCCATTTTTCAATCTACTCTGCGAAGTCCAGCCAGTAATGAAGCGTACACTGGTTTATTTAATCTGGGTACTGCTGCTTGCCAGTGGTGCCGCAGTTGCCGAAATCGAAATCCAATCCTACGACCTAACACTGGCCGAGTGTCTCGCACAAACTTTCCGCAATAATCCAAACATCCAAATCAGGCGCGCTGATATTGAGCGCGCCGTTGGCTTCAAACTAGTTATTTCATCGCGCCTCCTACCGCAATTGTCTACCCAATTACAAGCCGGTAACCGCGATGGCGCGCTCTACAAGCCGGGTGGCGAGTTCAGCGCGTTGACCGCGCAGTTCTCTCAGCCGTTGATTGACGTTGGGATTCCGCCGGCTATACGGCGAGGTCAGCTGGAGGTTGCGTTGGCCGGGCAAAGGCTCAATCGCGAAATAACCGAGCGACTCCACGAGGCTCGCAGCATGTTTGTGTACGCGTTTTACGTTCGCGACCTGCTCGCGCTTCACAGTGAAATCAGAAGCACTTGCAGGCCAATGTAACCAGTGCACAGCAGCGACTCGACGTCGGTTTCGGCACGCAGGCCGCCGTCGCACAAGCACAAGTCCAGATGTTGAATTTAGC
>JBAXAT010000137.1:0-5277 GCA_037142335.1 Verrucomicrobiota bacterium
ATGGACTTGCTTGTATCCGCCCTAAGGAAGTTTGGCTTTAACGCGACCAAACCCAAAGGCTCGTTCTTCCTTTACGTTCGCGCGCCCAAGGCGGTGGTTGACGCGACTGGCCGGCGGACGGAGTTCAAGTCCGGCGAAGACGTTTCGCAGTGGCTCATCACTGAAAAACTAATCTCGACCGTGCCGTGGGATGAAGCCGGGGCGTACCTGCGCTTTTCAGTCACCTTCATTGCGAAGAACGAAACTGACGAACGGCGGGTGGTGGCCGAGATTGAAAAGCGGTTTGCCGGTCTAAAGTTCGAGTTTTGAGCATGGCCAACACGCGCCCCAACTCCAATAAGATCCCAGTGGATCCGGAGGTTGACCGGTACATCAGCGAGTTTCAGCACCGGCACCGGCAATTCATTACCGACCAACGCGCAACGCTGCGCGAATCCGGAATGGACGCGTTTGGGCGGATTTATCACGAACATTTTCTGTTTCCCAGCAGAGAGGCGTACGACGTGCTTTTGCAATCAATCTTGGCACCCGAAGAGCGCGACCGGTTACAGATTGATTTAAAGTTTACTGAAGCGTGGCAGATTTTCGTTGATCTTTGCTGGATTCACAAGAAAGCTAAACGCAGTGGAATTGTCTTTAGCGCTGTAGCTTTGGTGCTAACTGCAATTGGTGTTAGCCTCTGGGCCTTACCGCAAATGGGCGTGTATGTATTGGCGGTTGTCGGGCTTTTTCTACTAATCGGCGCCGCGCCGGTATTTCTCAATCGCCGCTCACGCCGTCGCTAGAAGCTTTGGGACGGACCGGGAAACTCGCCGGTCTCTACCTCGTGCCGGTATGCGCTAAAGGCGCGCTGCATTTCCTCTGCTAAATTCGCATAGCGCTTCACGTGCTTCGGTGTAAACCGCGTGAATTGACCAAGCATATCGCTGCTGACTAAAATCTGTCCGTCACACCCGTTACCGGCACCAATGCCAAGGGTTGGAATCGTTAAAGCATTTGTAATCTCGCGCGCAACATCCGCCGTCGTGCATTCCACAACAACCGCAAAGGCACCGGCCTGCTCCAAAGCCTGCGCATCGCGCAATAATTGGGCTGCTGATTCCGGCGTGCGGCCGTGAATGCGATAGCTGCCGTTGACCGAAATTGATTGCGGTAGTAAACCGATATGCCCAAGCACGGGGATTTTCCGATTTAAGATCGCCACTAATTCCGCCACGGCAATTCCGCCTTCAAGTTTTACAGCCTCCGCCCCGGCGGCAATAAATTTGCCGGCATTTTCCAGCGCCAGCTCCATCGTGGCATAACTTTGGAACGGCATATCGGCGACAACTAAAGCTTGGGGTTGGGTCCGCGTAACCGCGCGGGTATGGTGCAACATCTCCGCCATCGTTACCGGTAATGTAGTCTCGTAACCGAGCACCGCCATGCCAAGTGAATCGCCGACGAGAATTAATTCAATTCCGGCTGCATCCATGATTTTTGCGGTAAAAAAATCATACGCCGTCAACGCCGCGATTTTTTCGCCGCGCTGCTTCATCGCCCGCAAGGTTGCCGGTGTGATCTTCATTACCAATCCTGCTGGATGAGCTTAACCGTTTCGCCACGCTCCGGCAACTCGGACAATAACAACCGCACAGTTTTGCCGGTACCTGGCACAATCAGATCCGGGCAAATCATTGCCAGCGGCGTCAGAACGAACCGGCGTTCGGCGAGGCGCGGCTGCGGGACAACTAAATCCAGCTCACAGATTTCATTTTCGCCGAAATACAACAGGTCAATATCAATGCCGCGCGGCGTGTTTCGTCCTGCCGAGCGGTCGCGGCCCTGCGCCGTTTCATAGGCGAGGATTTCTTTAAGCAGCGTCTGAGGAGTGCCGGTAAACTCGATTTCGATGACCGCGTTCAGAAATGATGGCGAATCTGGCGGGCAATCAACGGGAGTTGTTTCAAAAACCGCTGAGGCCCGATGCCACTGTTCGAGCGAGCGGCTGAGCAGATAGCGTTTGGCGTGCTGCAATTGCGACAGCCGGTCACCAGCATTCGAGCCGAGCCCCAGCCCGACTTTCATCGCCTATTTCAACCCCAACACATCCCGCATGTCATAGAGGCCCGCCTGCTGGTTCACGGCCCATTTCGCCGCCCGCAAGGCACCCCGCACAAAAGTCTCACGGCTACTGGCGCGATGGCTTAACTCAAGCCGCTCGCCGCTCGTTCCAAATGTGACCGTGTGATCACCCACAACGTCGCCAATCCGCAACGCGTGTGCCGGCACTTCCTTGCCAGTCGCTTGACGGATGACTTGCTGGAGCGACTTCGCGGTGCCGCTTGGCGCGTCTTTTTTGGCAGTGTGATGGGTTTCGACAATTTCCACTTCCCACTTTGCCCCGACGATTTCGGCGACCTTGCCGGTAATCCAGAACAACGTGTTCACCCCGGTGCTGAAGTTGGAAGTCCAGACGCACGGAATTGTCGTTACGGCGTTGAGAATAAGACTTTTTTCGGCATCCGTGTGGCCGGTCGTGCCGATAATTAAAGCCTTTTTATGCCGGGCCGCCAGCGTGGCAATCTTACCGGTCGCTTCGCGGAACGAGAAATCAACAACGGCAGCACACTGGTTGATCAATTGGCCGAGATCGTCGCCAACATCAATTTCACCGGTGAGCTCCAGTTCAGGATCGGATTTTGCACACGTTACCAACGCCTGCCCCATGCGTCCCTTGCTGCCACAGATAATGACGCGGACCGGCTTCATTTCACCAGTCCTAAGCTGACCAACGTCTTCCGGAGCTGCGCCTTGTTGGCGGCACTCATCGGCACCAACGGCAAGCGGTATGTCTCCGCAATCTTGCCGGCGAGCGCCAATGCCGCTTTAATGGGCGTCGGATTTGTCTCGATGAATAAATCCTTAAACAATGGAAACAGTCGGGCATGAATCTGACCGGCACGGGCAAAATCGCCCTTCAATGCGGCTTGCACCAGTTCCGACACTTCGCGCGGCACAATATTTGACGCCACGCTAATGACACCGTGCGCGCCGACCGCCAGCATCGGCAAGGTCAACGAATCATCACCCGAGAGAATCGTAAACTCACGGTCCACAATCTGTCGCAGTTGGCTCACCCGGTCAACGCTGCCAGCGGCATCTTTCACGCCGACAATCAGCGCTGGTAAATCGCCGCGAAGCTTGGCGGTGGTCTCGTTGCTGACATCCACACTCGACCGGCCGGGGACGTTATAAATAATCAGGGGCAGCTGCGATGCTTCGGCAATCGCCCGAAAATGCGCATACAATCCAGCCTGCGTCGGCTTGTTGTAATATGGTGCGACCTGCAGCGAGGCATCGGCGCCAGCCGATTTGGCGTGCTTGGTCAATTCGATGGCTTCCGCGGTTGAGTTTGAGCCGGTGCCGGCAATAACCAAGCATCGCTTACCGGCGAACTTCACTACCAATTCGATGACGCGGTCGTGTTCGTGATGATCGAGCGTTGGCGATTCGCCGGTCGTGCCACACGGCACGAGACCGGTCACGCCGCCGGCAATTTGGAATTCCACCAACTCGCGCAAGCGTTGTTCATCAACCGCGCCGCTCGTGGTGAACGGCGTAACCAATGCAGTATAAGTTCCGGTATACATAATGCCCCGCCGCCTACCGTTGTTGCAGCATCCGCCGCAACTCAGTTGTAAACTCCTGCATATCTGCCGGGGTCGGCTTGCCGGTCCCGAGCTCTGGCTCCATGCCAAGCTGGCCGGTTTCATTGACAAACCAATGCGCTTTCGCCCCGGACGAAAATCGCGCGTAACCGCTAATCATTGAACCGGGCGCCGGCATCTGATCCATGCTGATGGACAGCTTGCTGGCTGGCGCGCCGTCAGGTGTCCCGGCGCCAGCCGGTGCCGGAGGTGTCAAAACGGGTTTGGAAAATTCCTTTTCCGGCAGCTTCGCGTCCGGTATCTCAGACAGCAACATTCGCAACTCCATATACATAATCGAGTCGCCTTTTTCCTTGCGGAGATAATCTTGGATCTGTGACAGCGTGCGTCCTTCTTGGAGTAGCTGCCGCACGATTACTTTGCGTTCGTCATTGGTCATGGCGCAGAGAATACAGATAACCAGCCGAGCACTCAAGCACCGGATTTGGTGCCGTGGTGCCGGACACGATTCAAGGCTTGCTGCAGTTCAGTTGAACTTGTCGGCTTGTTCAAGATTAAATCCACTCCCGCCGGCAAAGCTTCCGACTGCATAAACAGCCCGTGGCCAGTCAGGAGAATGACCGGCAGCGCTGGCAATTGGCGCTTGATTTCCACCGCTAACTGCTCGCCGGTCATCCCGGGCATTGTCTGATCACTAATCACAACATCGAACTTACCGTCGCGAAGTTTTCTTAGCGCCTCTTCTCCCGACGCGCTTTCCACAACTTGATGCTTGTGAATTTTCAGCAATTCCGCCACGACAATGCGCACGCCTGGTTCGTCGTCGACCAGCAAGATCCGCAGCTTACCAGCCACCAGCTCGGCAGCATCCGCTTGAATCGGTGCTGGCTGAGTGAGACTTACCGGCAGATAAATCGTAAAGGTGCTGCCGAGACCCGGCTCACTTTCGACAGTTATATTTCCCTCGTGCCGGTGGATAATTCCATATACGAGCGCCAAGCTCAAACTCGTCCGGTGCTCGACATCGAGAGTGTAGAATGGCTCAAAGCAGTGCTGCCGGGCTTCGGTGCTCATCCCGATGCCATT
This sequence comes from Verrucomicrobiota bacterium, assembly GCA_037142335.1. Taxonomy (GTDB): domain Bacteria; phylum Verrucomicrobiota; class Verrucomicrobiia; order Palsa-1439; family Palsa-1439; genus CAINDI01. Next base: position 4,737 of record JBAXAT010000137.1, read on the forward strand.
GTCGCCAAACTCCACTCGCACGCGATTGCCGTCCAATGCCGTGCGGATCGTCACCGTCCCACCGTTCGGCAAGCTCTCCGTGGCATGTAAAATCAAACCAGCCACCGCATCTCGCAACTCGGTTTCGTTACCGGTGACGGCCGGAATTTCACCGAGATCCGTCTGAACGGTAATCGTGACTCCCGTTGCCTGCGCTTTTTGTCGCCAGCTTGGCGCCGTCAATTTAACAGCATCGCTAATCAGAGTGTTGAGTTGGACTGGCTGCAAAACCTCGCCGCTATGCCGGGGCCGGTAAACCGCGTGCAAGCGTTGCACCACGCGGGCGGCATCTTGAGCCGCGTGTTGAATCTGGCGAATGTAGCGCGCTAATTTATCGCGATCGGTAGTCAAATCCGGATGGCGCAATAGCAGCTCGACCAGCCCGAGGATTGGCGTCAGGGCGTTATTGAAGTCGTGTGCGATGTTGTTGGCCATCCCACCCAACGCGCGCAGTCGCTCCTGCGAAACCAGGTGCGTTTGCGCCTCGCGCAATTGCGTCAGC
>JBAXAT010000138.1:0-5267 GCA_037142335.1 Verrucomicrobiota bacterium
TCTGTCTGTCTGTCTGTCTGTCTGTCTGTCTGTCTGTCTGTCTGTCTGTCTGTCGCAAACGTCATGCCAACTTCGCGAACAGCGGAAAGTTTTATCGGCATTATCTTGGTCGGCAACATGGCACTCCCAGAACGGAAGAAGTTTTAGAAAATCGCACCGGCTCTGTCAACGTAATTCCCGGAAACTTCGGAAGCAAAACACAGAGGGCGAGCCGGTTGGCTCGCCCTCTGCGGGGTTAACTTGGTTGACCGACTGGTTTACTTGGCGTCGGTTTTTTCGGCGGCCGGCTTTTTGGCGGCGCGCTTGGCTTTCGGCTTGGCCTCGGTGGTCGCTTCGGCGGTTGGCTTCGCTTCCTCAGCCGCCTTGCCGGTCTCCGGCGCGGGCGCAGGGAGGACGGTGCCGGTCCATTCGAGGATCGCCATGTGGGCGGCGTCACCATGACGTTGGCCGACGCGGATAATCCGGGTGTAGCCACCTTGCCGGTCGGAATGTTGCTTGCCGAGATCGGCAAACAATTTCTTCACGAGGTCTTGTTGCCGGAGGAACGCGAGGGCTTGCCGGCGCTGGTGCAGAGTGCCACCCTTGGCGAGGGTGATCATCTTGTCGGCGTACTTGCGCGCTTCCTTGGCTTTGGCAATGGTGGTGGTGATGCGGTTGTGTTCGATCAGGCTGCAGACCAGATTGGCCAGCACAGCCCGACGATGCTGGGATTTCATTCCCAGCGTGGCGGTGGCGGAACGATGTCGCATGGCAGTAAGTCTCCCTCCCGGTTACTCGGACTTGGCCGGCGCGCTTAATAGCTCGTCGGTGGCATCGAGGGGCGCGTCGGAGCCGCCTTCGACTTTCATGCCCAGCGAGAGGCCGAGGGCCGAAAGTTTGTCTTTGATTTCATTGAGTGACTTCTTGCCGAAGTTGCGGTACTTGAGCATTTCGCCTTCGCTCTTCATGGCCAACTGGCCAACGGTGGTGATGTTGGCGTTGTTCAAGCAGTTCGCGGCCCGGACGCTCAGTTCAATTTCGTTGACGCTCATGCCGAGCAGCTTCTTGAGTTTGGCCTGTTCGACGCTGACTTTTTCCTTGGCTTCCTCAAACTCGATGACGATGTCCTTGTCGTAATCGCAGAACACATCGAGGTGATGCCGGAGAATATTGCTGGATTGCACCATCGCGTCTTCGGGGGTGATGCGGCCATCGGTCCAAACTTCGATGATGAGCTTGTCGTAATCGGTGCGCTGGCCAACGCGCGTGTTTTCGACGCCGTACCGGACCCGGCGGACCGGTGAGAACAACGAGTCAATGGGAATAACGCCGATCGTTGGTTCCTCTTTCTTGTTCTCTTCCGCTGGGCAGAAGCCGCGACCGACTTTGATTTCCAGTTCAGCAGTGAACTTCATTTTCTTGTCGAGCGTGCAAATGTGATGGTCGGGGTTGAGGATTTCGACGACCTGATCGCCCTTGATGTCGCCGGCAGTGACCGCGCCTTCCTTGTTAACGGACAGATGCAAGGTGTGCGTTTCCCGGCTGTGCGACTTCAAGAGAACCTTTTTGAGGTTCAGAATGATGTCGGTAACGTCTTCAACAACGCCGGGCACGGTGCTGAACTCATGAGCCGCGCCGTCGATGCTGACAGACGAAATCGCTGCGCCTTCAAGTGAGCTGAGCAGTACGCGGCGGAGCGAATTGCCGATGGTTTGGCCGTAACCGGCTTCAAACGGTTCGGCGATGAATTTGGCATATGTGGGCGTGGCGCTGGCGTCTTCACGCGTCAAACGCTTTGGCATTTCAAAACGACCTAGACGAACTGGCATGGTGAACTCCTCCTACATGGATTGGGTTTCCCGCGTCCTAGAAACGTGGACCGACAATCCGGTTTTACTTGGGTTATCTAGAATAAAATTCGACAATCAACTGTTCGTTGACGATTGGCTGGATGTCATCCCGCGTCGGAACACGCATGACTTGGGCCCGGTACGCGTCTTTCTGGAAACTGATCCAGTCCGGCACCTGACGGATCGCGGCTGACTCAAGACTCCGGTTAACGAGTTGCTGCGACACGGCAGTCGGACGTGCTTCAATCACATCGCCCGGCTTAACGTTAAATGACGCAGTGCTGACTTTGCGACCGTTCACACGAATATGGCCATGGTTTACAATTTGCCTAGCCAGCGCCCGCGTGCTGCCAAAACCAACACGGAACACCACGTTGTCCAAACGGGTTTCAAGCAATTGTAGCAATGTTTCACCAGTGACACCGCGCGTTTTGCGGGCGATTTCAAACATCCGGCGAAACTGACGCTCCAATAAACCATACTGATACCGGAGCTTCTGCTTCTCTGCGAGGCCAACAGCATAATCGCTCAACTTCCGGCGCGATTTCTTCGGGCCGTGGACGCCAGGCGGATAAGCGCGGCGTTCAAGATATTTGGATGGGCCGAAAATCGGCTGACCGAACTTGCGGCTGATGCGGACGCGGGGACCTTTATAACGTGCCATGTAAAATATCTCCTAGCTAGACGCGACGAGCCTTCGGCGGACGACACCCATTGTGCGGGACCGGTGTAACATCTTTAATCATCGTAATTTCCAAGCCAACGGCTTGCAATGCGCGAATCGCCGATTCGCGGCCAGTACCGGGGCCTTTGACCCAGACTTCAACTTCTCGGAGGCCATGCGCCATGCCTTGCCGAGCGGCGTCCTGCGCTGCGAGTTGTGCAGCATAAGCCGTACTCTTGCGCGAACCTTTGAATCCGGCGCGACCAGCGCTTGACCAACCAATGACGCGACCTTTTGCGTCGGTAATCGAAACAATGGTATTATTGAACGTCGCCATAATATGCGCGATACCTTGGATAACGTTCTTGCTGTGCTTGGCTTTGACAACCTTCTTAGCCGCCTCACCTTCACCGAGAACTTCAGCAGCTGTGGCCGGCACCACCGGTGCGGCTGGTGCGGTCGGAGCCGTCGCCGGTGACTTTGCTTCAGCAGTCGACACCTTAACTTTAGCTTCAGCGGCCGGTTGTGCGGCTGCCTTTTCGACTTTATCTTTTGGTTGTTCGGACTTTTTTGCGTCTTTGGCCATTTGGTTCCTTAATTAATCCTAAGCGGCGGCAGCAGTCTTCGTATCTTTACCGCGTTGGACGCCGACGGTCTTACGTGGACCTTTGCGGGTGCGTGCGTTGGTAGACGTGCGCTGACCGTGCACTGGCAATCCCTTTTTATGGCGAGTGCCTTGGTAGCAATTGATACTCATTTTGCGTTTAATATTCGTCTGCACTTCCCGGCGCAGGTCACCCTCAATGCGATACTGCTGTAATACAGTCGACAGATGTGCCAGCTGTTCGTCATTCAAATCTTTTGCGCGGACATTCGGGTCTACCTTAGCTTTCGTGCAAACCTGCAATGCCGTAGTCGGCCCGATGCCATAAATATAGCGCAACGAGATGCCAACCTTTTTCGCGTCTGGGATTTCCACTCCAATAATTCGTGCCATGTCCTGCCTTTAGCCTTGCCGCTGTTTGTGCCGCGGGTTGGTGCAGATAATCCGCACCACACCTTTGCGGCGAACTACTTTGCAGCGTTCGCACAATCGTTTAACTGATGGTTTCACTTTCATGTTTTCGAACTTCCTACTTTTGCCGGAACGTAATCCGACCTTTACTTAAATCATACGGACTCATCTCAATCATGACCTTATCACCCGGCAACAACCGAATGAAATGCAGCCGCATCTTACCAGAGATGTGTGCCAAAATGCGATGTTTGTTCGGTAATTCTACCCGAAACATCGTATTTGGCAACAACTCCACAACCGTGCCTTCAACTTTTATGGCTTCTTCTTTGGCCATGTCAAAATTTCTGCTTCACCGTCCGTCACTAATACTGTGTGCTCAAAATGCGCGCTCGGTGCGCCGTCGGCAGTCACAACCGTCCAACCATCACTGAGCATCTCTACCTCAAATGTCCCGGCGTTGATCATCGGCTCGATTGCCAACGTCATTCCCGGCTTCAACTTCGGACCGTCACTGCTCCGCCCGTAATTCGGAATCTGCGGTTCTTCATGCAGTTTCTTTCCGACACCGTGACCGACAAACTCGCGCACCACTGAAAAACCGTGCGCCTCAACCACACTTTGCACCGCAAATGAAATTTCTCCTACGCGGCTACCAGCTTTCGCTTTTCCAATCCCAGCCATCAACGCTCGCTCTGTCACCCGCAACAACTCCTGCGTTTGCGGCTTTACCACACCGACCGCTACCGTCGTCGCATTATCGCCGACGTAACCGTCTAAAATTATTCCCACATCCAAACTGACGATATCGCCGTATTGAACGCGCCGCTTGCCCGGAATCCCATGCACCACTTCCTCATTCACCGAAACACAAATATTACCGGGATACCCTTTGTAACCCAGAAACGGACTCTTCCCACGATGCTGGACAATGAACTCACCGGCTGCGTCATTCAATTCCTTCGTCGTAACTCCCGGCACCACTAACGCCACGACGCCCTGCAGAACCTCTGCCGCTGCCGCACACGCTGCGCGCATCCGCTGAATTTCGGCTACCGACTTAACCGGAATCATACCGGTGCTACCTATTCCTTGTCAAGGAACTGCCTACCGGCGACCGCGCAATTTACCCTTGCGCAAAAAGCCATCGTACCCACGCATAAATAGGTGCGACTCGACCTGCCGCATCGTGTCCAGCAACACGCCCACAGTAATGAGCATGCTCGTGCCGCCAAAAAAACTCGCCGTTAAATACGGCAGCTTAAAATTATGCGAAAGAATGTACGGAATCACCGCAATCACAGTCAGGAACACTGCGCCGGCTAAAGTAATCCGCGTCATCGTGTGATCTAAGTATTCCGCCGTTGGCTTACCGGGTCTAATACCAGGCACGTAGCCACCATAGCGTTTTAAATCATCTGCAATCTGGAGTGGATTAAACTGCGTTGCCACCCAAAAGTAGGAAAAGAACAAAATCATCAAACCGTACAGTGCCAGATATAAACCCTCACCCTCCGTTAACTGACGAGCAAGCTGCTGGAAAAACGACAAATGTGACATTGAGATTATTTTTTGCGGAAAGAGTAAAATCGCTTGCGCAAAAATAATTGGCATCACGCCGGCATAGTTTACACGCAACGGCATGAATGTCTGACCGCCGCCGAGCATCTTACGACCGACCATCCGCTGCGCATACTGGACCGGGATCTTCCGTTGCGCCTGCGTAACCGCGATGATGCCGGCAATTACCGCCAAGGCC
>JBAXAT010000139.1:0-5251 GCA_037142335.1 Verrucomicrobiota bacterium
ATCCTTACGGCGAATCCAAGCTTATGTTTGAGCGCATTCTTAATTGGTATCACCGGCAGCATGGCCTCACCTATGTCTGTCTGCGATATTTCAACGCCGCTGGTTGTTCGCAAAAATTTGGCGAACATCACCGGCAGGAAACCCACATTATTCCCAACGTGCTCAAGGTGCCACTCGGTCAGAAATCGCGTGTCGATATTTTTGGAACTGACTATCCGACGCCCGACGGCACCTGCATCCGTGACTACATTCACATCATTGATTTGGCCCAAGCCCACCGGTTGGCGCTCGATGTGAAGCAGAGCGATGTCTTCAACCTCGGTAGTGGCGATGGTTATTCCGTTCGACAAGTCATCGAGAGCGCCCGCAAAGTGACCGGTCATCCAATCCCAGTCATCGAGAACCCGCGCCGGGCCGGCGATCCGCCAAAGCTGGTGGGTGACTCGACAAAGATCCGAAAACAGCTTGGCTGGAAGCCCAAGTACGATTCCATCGACGCCATCGTCGAAAGCGCCTGGCTCTGGCACAAAACACACCCGCAGGGCTACGCGTAGACGAGCCGGCGATTAACGCTTTGCGGCCGGCGCGTTGCTAGCCGGCGATTCAAATCGAAAAATTATTTCGTTCGGACGGGCGAGATTGAGTTTATTGCGGGCAGTACGCTCGACATAACTTGAGTCGGTCTTCAACGCCTCGATTTCCTGCCGTTGTAGCTTTTCGAAGCTTTCAAGGCGGATGACTTCCGAGTCCAGTCGCTGGAGTTCGACTGCCATGTTGTGCCGTCGGTGCCACGCTGGCAAAAACAATATCAGCGCGATGGCCGCCGCAACAATGCCAACAAAGACCAGAAACCCCAGCGATTGAACGCGCTGCCAGATTGCACGCCAATTGATGTGGTTAGAGCTTGCCTCCATAAATCGCGTGCTTGCCGAGCAACTCCTCAATGCGGAGTAATTGGTTGTATTTGCAAACTCGGTCAGTCCGGCAGAGCGAACCCGTCTTAATCTGGCCGGCGTTAGTCGCCACTGCGATATCCGCAATCGTATTGTCCTCAGTCTCACCGCTGCGATGGCTGATAACGGCTGTGTAACGCGCTTCCTTCGCCATCTCAATTGCATCGAGCGTCTCGGTGAGCGAGCCAATCTGGTTGACCTTGACGAGAATCGAGTTTGCTGTGCCGGTATCGATCCCGCGCTTGAGGAACTTAGTATTGGTGACAAACAAATCATCGCCCACAAGCTGGGTCTTGTCGCCAATCGCATCTGTCAATTTCTTCCAGCCATCCCAATCGTTCTCAGACATACCGTCCTCAATCGAGATGATTGGATATTTTTTCTGGAGGTCTTTGTAGAACGCCACCATATCATCGGCACTGCGCTTCGAACCATCAGATTTCTTGAACACATACTTGCCGGTCGTCTTGTCGAAGAATTCACTTGCCGCCACGTCGAGGGCAATGAATACGTCTTTGCCGAGTTTATAACCGGCGTTTTTCACTGCCGCGGCAATGACTTCGAGTGCGTGCTCGTTGCTATTGAGCTTCGGCGCGAACCCGCCTTCGTCGCCAACTGCTGTGGAAAGTTTGTTGGCCTTGAGCACCGCTTTGAGTGCGTGGAAAATTTCCGCGCCCATTCGTAGTGCTTCCCGGAAACTATCCGCGCCTTTCGGCATTACCATGAACTCTTGGCAATCAATCGGTGCATCGGAGTGCGCGCCACCGTTCATGATGTTCATCATCGGTACCGGCAACACTTTGGCGTTCGGCCCGCCGAGATATTTAAATAACGGCTGTCCTACTGCGTCGGCGGCTGCATGCGCCGTCGCCAGTGACACGCCTAAAATTGCATTTGCGCCGAGCTTGGATTTCGTTGGCGTACCGTCGAGTGCAATCATCGCGTGGTCAACGGCGACCTGATCGAGCGCGTCAAACCCGACCAATGCTGCCGCGATAGTCGTGTTGACGTTCGCCACCGCTTTCAGGACGCCTTTGCCGAGATAACGGCTCTTGTTGCCGTCGCGCAACTCCAGTGCTTCGTGTTCGCCAGTACTGGCGCCACTGGGTACCGCCGCGCGCCCAAATGCGCCGCACTCGAGTTGCACATCCACTTCAATGGTTGGATTACCACGGGAATCGAGAATCTCGCGGGCTTGAATCTGAGTAATTTTAGTCATTTGAAAACACTAGCTCCTTTTTTTTACTCTATAAGTCTTACCGGCAGCATTCAAGAAATTAAACACGCGCAGCGGTAATTACCGCCTCCAGCGTGCGGGCGAGAACGAGTGACGCACCCTCCGCGTCGTCACCGGGCGGGTAGACCGGTGCATGGTCGTCTTGAATGCAGTCGGCGAAATGCGCCAGCTGCAGTGCGAAGTTCGAAAAAATATGGTTTGGGATACCGGCGGGTGCGACGCGGATTATTTCGCGCTGGTTGGCACGAACAACGCTAAATTCCGTCGGCCAAACCGGCGGCATCCACGGATGCGGGATCAGAATTCGTCCGGCCGTGCCGATAATCTCTGCGCCGTAACTCGGCTCGGACTCAAAGCTGCAACAAAACTGAGCGGTAATAGCGTCCGGATAAATCAGTGTCCCGGTTAGTGAGAGATCAATGCCGGTGGCCGGATCAAAATGTGCGGTGGCTTGCACTCGGAGCGGTTCGGTACCGGCCACCGCTTGTGCGAAACTCACGCAGTAGCAGCCGATGTCAAGCAACGCGCCACCGCCGGCATCGCGCCGGTAGCGCATGTTACCGGCTTCACGACCTTGGCTCATCCGATGGGAATTAACGTGGAGGAGGCGACCGATTTCACCGGCGCGGATCCGGCGTAAAATCTCCGGCATCTGCGGATGAAACCGGTACATGAACGCTTCCATCAGCCAGCGCCGGTGTGTGTGTGCGGCGGCGAACATTTGCGCGGCTTCGCCGGTATTACAGGCGAGCGGTTTTTCGCAAAGCACGTGCCTACCGGCGGCAAGCGCGCGGCAAGTCCACTCGCAATGTAAACCGTTGTGGAGCGCGATGATGACGGCATCCACGTCGGGATCGTTAAGTAGGCAATCGTAGCCGGTATGAGCGCGCGGGATGCCGAGTTGCGCGGCGATCGTGCGGGCCCGGTCAGCATCGCGGCTGGCGATGGCGACGAGTTCAAGGCCGGGCAGCAGCCGGCACGCCGCCGCGTATTTGCCGACAATCGAGCCCGTGCCGAGGATGCCGAAGCGCGTGTTCATCGCCAGCAGGTTAGCCGGTGTCGGTTACCAAGTCAGCCAGAAAGCGCGAATGAAATAGACCATGCCGGTGATGCCCGGCGCGAAGCTAATCAGCCAGAGCGGCTGCTTCTTCATCAATGCGCCCAGCGCCGAGATGATGATTGTGACTTGTAGGTACAACACCGCCCGGCCGAAGAGACCGGCGTATTTTGCGGAGACATCCCGATTCTTTTCGTGGTCGCCGGCACTGGATTTGATTTCCTTCTTCTCAACGTCGTAGCGGCTGACATCTTTAGCAATGCGCTCAATGGTTTCTTTGTACTTGGCTTGGACCGGTTCGGCCGCCGGTAACATCGCCAAGGTGAGCGCTTCGCGTTGGAGTTCGAAAGTGTGTTGCTTGATGCTCTTAGCTTGGTAGAAGGCCCATTGGTCGGATGCCAAAATTTGCTCGCTCATTGCCTTGCTGGAATAACCACCGGCTTTCGAGGACCCGAGCGTCGCAGCGGCGGAGAAGATTAACGTCGTCAACGCCAGCCAGTTTAACCATTTTTCTTTTTTCTCATCCGCCATAAAAATCTCCTGTTCGGTCGCGTAGAAAACCGAATTGCGCCGTAAAAGGCAAGTGTGAAATACCGATACAAATAACCGGCTTGCAAAAGCGGGCGCGGCCGGTATCCTCGCCACGATGTTTAATCTTGATCAATATCTTGACCGCACCGGTAAGCGCATCAATATTGCGCTGGATAAACTTTTGCCACCGGAGGCTGCGCAGCCGCCGACAATTCACAAGGCGATGCGCTATTCCATCTTTGCCGGCGGCAAGCGCATCCGTCCGGTCCTCACGCTCGCCGCATGCGAAGCCGTTGGCGGTAAGACTGTCGCAGCAATGCCGTTAGCCTGCGCCGTCGAATGCATTCACACTTACTCGCTCATCCACGACGATCTGCCGTGCATGGACGATGACGATTTGCGCCGGGGTCGCCCAACCAATCATAAGGTTTTTGGCGAAGGGATTGCCGTCCTTGCCGGCGACGCGCTGTTGACGCAGGCATTTCTTCTCGTAGCCCAGAAAGCTGAATACGTTAAGGAACTTGCCGTTGCTGCCGGCAGCCTCGGATTGATTGCCGGACAAGTTCAGGATTTGGAAAACGAAAGCCGGGCGGCAACGCTCGCTGAGGTCAAAACGACTCACCGGAATAAAACCGGTGCGCTCATCAACACCTCAATCCGCCTCGGCGCAATGGCCGGTCATGCCACGCCGTCACAGCTCAAACGCCTCACGCGGTATGGCGATGACCTTGGTCTAGCATTTCAAGTGATTGACGACATTCTCGACGCAACGAGTACCAAAGAAATTATGGGTAAGAGTGTCCGCGCTGATGAGAAAAACGAAAAGTCCACTTTTCCAAAGTTGCTTGGTATTGACAAATCGCGCGCCTATGCCGCCGAGTTAATCGCCGACGCGCATAAACAACTGACTAGTTTCGGGAAGAAAGCCGAACCGTTGCGCGCCATAGCTGATTTTTTTCTGACCAGGAAACACTGATGAAGCGCTGGTGCTGATTGTTCTGACATACCAGGTTCTGCAACCAGCCTTCACAACTGCTTCTGCTAAATACGATCTCTTACCGGTTTTTCGTCAATGGATTTACTAGGTTTGGATTGCGGTTGTGTTTCTCTGTCAGTTTTGCCTGCGGTAAGCAGGCACTTGGCTTAAGAAAAGGCACTGACATGCTTAGTCGCAATCAAACCGCATTCCACATTTGGCTAGTCAATCGCTGAATAATCAGCTCCGCCGCTCGTTCGCTGCTGCCGGGGGCGCCGAGACTGCTAACGACTGTCGCTAACTCCCGCTGCATTGTGCGGCACGCAGCGGCATCTTGCAATAGTCTGCGCGCGGCCGCAGTGACTCGCCTAGGGCGGGCTTGAGATTGGATAAACTCCGGCACGATGGACTTACCTGCAATCACATTTGGCATGGCTAGCCATTTAACAGTTACCAATGCGCGTCCGATGAGGTAGGTCAACCAGTTGACCTTGTAC
>JBAXAT010000140.1:0-5213 GCA_037142335.1 Verrucomicrobiota bacterium
GGCGAAAGCCAAAACGATTAACAAATATCTTGGCAATGATTATATCGTCAAAGCATCAATGGGTCACATTCGCGACCTGCCGGAGAAAGTGCTCGGCGTCGATATCGAGAATAAATTCGGGCCGACGTATGAAGTCACGAAGACCCGGATTAAAACCGTTAGCGAGCTGAAAGCGGCTGCCAAAACTGCGGAGAAGATTTATCTTTGTCCTGACCCTGACCGCGAAGGAGAAGCCATTGCGTGGCATCTGAGTGAGCTGTTGGGTGGACGCAAGAACCCGAACTTCTTTCGCGTGACGTTCAACGAGATTACGAAGGAAGCGATTCGCAACGCGTTTCAGCATGCCGGTCCGATTGACATGAATCGTGTCGATGCGCAACAGGCACGGCGCGTGCTTGATCGGATTGTTGGCTATCAAATTTCACCATTGTTGTGGAAAAAGCTGCGCGGAGCCCGGAGCGCCGGTCGCGTGCAGTCGGTCGCAGTGCGATTGATTGTCGAGCGCGAACGAGAGATTCGTGCGTTCAAGGCGCAGGAGTATTGGTCGATTGATGCGGCGTTGCAAAAAGCGGCGACTAAATTGCCGGCACCGGTGTTGAAGCGGCTTTCCAAGTCAAACGAGGGTGAAGCGACGGAGAAGCAGCCGTTATCTGCGGATTCATTCCTCGCCAAACTGCACAAGATTGAGGGTGAAAAGTTCTGGATTGGCAGTGAACCTCTGGCAGACGCAATTCTTGATGAATTACAAACTGCCGAGTGGATTGTTGCCAAACTTGATCAGCAGACCCGGAAACGGTATGCCGCTCCGCCGTTCATTACCAGCACGCTCCAGCAATCGGCGTCGAGTAGTCTCCGGATGTCACCAGATCAGACGATGCGTATTGCGCAACAGCTTTATGAAGGTATGGAGGTCGGTGCAGAAGGTTCAGTTGGTCTCATTACCTATATGCGTACTGACTCGGTGAACGTTTCACGCGAGGCACAGGCGGACACACTGAAGTTTATTATTGAGCAATTTGGTAAAGACTACGCGCCCGAGAAACCTAATTTCTACAAGAGCAAAGGTGGCGCACAGGAAGCGCACGAAGCGATTCGACCGACCAGTGTCCGTCGCACACCGGATAGTGTGGCCCGGTATCTCGATGACCGGCAACTCGCACTCTACAAATTAATCTGGAGGCGGTTTGTCGCCAGTCAGATGTCGCCAGCGGAGATGTTGGTCAAGTCCGTGGAGATTGCGGCCCATGCCGGGCGGAAACACAATCTGATTGCTCTTGGCGGGACGGTTCATCCTGACGACAAGGAGAAGAAGTTCCAAGTTAATCACTCGCCATTTCGGGATTACACTTTCCGCATTTCGGGAACGGAGATAACATTTCCTGGATTCCTCAAAGTTTACGGCGTCGATGAAGGCGACGAAGACAAGCGCGCCGATGATGATGGCAACCAGCGCGTGCCGGCGTTGGCGATGAGTGAGCAGGTGAATCTGTGTGATCTGCGTCCCGAGCAACATTTCACCATCCCGCTGCCGCGGTACTCTGAAGCGACTTTGATTAAGGCACTCGAAGAGCTCGGAATTGGTCGTCCGAGCACGTACGCGCCGACGATGAAGACAATCATCGACCGCAAGTACGTTGAGAAAGAGAAGAGTAAACTCAAACCGACCGCCATCGGTGAGCAGACAAATGATTTATTGGTAAAGACGTTTCCGAATCTGCTGGATGTGAAGTTTACCGCCCAGATGGAAGAACAACTCGACGAGGTCGAAGCTGGGAAAGTTGAATGGCACGAGTTGCTGCAACGGTTTTACGATGATTTCAAGCCGACGCTCGACGCCGCCTTGGAGCAGAAAAAAATTCCGACAGAGTTGAAATGCCCTGAATGTAAGAAAGGTAAACTCAACATCACCGAGGGTCGACGTGGCGAGTACCTGACCTGCGCGCGGTATCCGAAGTGTAAATTCTCCAGCGACTTCTCGCGTGAGAATGGCGATATCCAAATCGTCGAAGCCGAGAAAACCGGTGTCGTCTGCGAGAAGTGCGGTTCGGAAATGGTGCTGCGGATGGGCAAACAGGGCGAGTTTCTCGCTTGCTCGAAATATCCCAAGTGCAAGACGGCAATGAATTTTTCGCGGGACGAGAAGAATCAAATCATCCCACTCCTCGCCGTGGATACCGGCATTGCTTGCAAAAAATGCGGCAAACCAATGGCAATTAAGAAGGGACGCAACGGTGAATTCCTCGCGTGCACCGGCTACCCCGACTGCAAGAGTACGATAAATTTTGAACGCGATGAACAAGGCACGCTTAAGACATCCACCGGTGCGGAAACCGGTGTGACTTGTAGCAAGTGCAGTAGTCCAATGGTTATCAAACGCGGCCGGCGCGGCGAATTTTTAGCGTGCAGCGCATATCCGGACTGTCGCAATGCGATGCCGTTTGAGCGGTCGGCCGATGGCAAGATTATTCCGAAGCCAAAACCTGAAATCGTGTTACCGGAATCCGTTGCGGAGTTTATCGCGGCGGCCAAATGCGGCAAGTGCACCAAATCGATGGTGTTGAAACAATCATTCGGGCGATTTTTTCTCGCATGCTCCGGCTATCCGAAGTGCAAATCCTCTGGCAAATTCCCGCCCGCCATCGCCGAGGCGCTTAAAGCTGTGACGCCGAAGTGTGAGCCCAAAGCCGCACCGGTCCTTACCGCGCACAAGTGCGAGAAGTGTGGTTCGCCAATGGCGGTTCGTTCCAGCGCACGCGGATCGTTCCTCGGTTGTACCGGTTACCCGAAATGTAAGAATGCGCAACCGTTGCCGTCTGAAATCACTGCGCAGCTGCCGGCACCTGTGCTGAAAGCTGCACCGGAGCCAACTGACGAGAAATGCGAGAAATGTGGCCAGCCAATGTTGAAACGGCAGGGGCGGTTCGGGCCATTCCTCGGTTGTTCTGGTTACCCGAAGTGCAAAAACCTCAAAAAAATCGCAGCCGCGAACGCCTAGCCGACGCGCTGGCGGACGGGTTCCTCAATTATCTCCGCGCCGAGCGCGACGTGTCGCCGTTGACGCTCCGCAACTATGCCGCCGAAATTGAGGCGTACCGGGCTTGGCACGACAGCAAAACAAAAGCACCGGTAGAGTGGCCGCGGGTGGATGCCTTTCAAGTCCGGAGTTATCTCGTTTACCTTAGCGAACGCCGGTATGACCGTGCGACAATTCACCTCAAGATGTCGGCATTGCGAAGTTTCTTCCGGTGGCTGGTACGGTCAGAACGGATGAAACAAAATCCAGTTGTCGGCCTGACGCTGCCGAAGCTGCAACGCAAGCTCCCGAAGTTCCTCACCATCCAACAGATTGAAGCACTGCTCAATGCGCCGGTAACCGACAAGAAACCGGGAAACCAGCTCGCCATCTGGCGCGACAAGGCGATCCTGGAAACGCTCTACAGCGGCGGCTTGCGCATCCACGAGCTGACCGGCATGAACGATGACGATCTCGATATACTCGCCGAAGTGGTGCGTGTGCGCGGCAAGGGCAAGAAGGAGCGGTTGACGCCGCTCGGCGCGCCGGCCATTGAAGCGGTGCAGAAGTATCTGGAACTTCGGCAACGTGGCGCGCGCGGCCCGTTGTTTTTAAACCGGTTCGGTGGCCGGCTGACCATGCGCAGCGTCCAGCGGATGCTTAAAAAATATCTACTGGCGGCCGGTCTTGATCCCTCGCTCACGCCGCACAAGCTCCGGCATTCGTTCGCCACGCACATGCTGGATGCCGGCGCCGATTTACGGAGCGTGCAGGAACTGCTCGGCCACGCCAGTCTTTCCACCACTCAAATCTACACGCACATCACGCCGGAGCGGTTGAAGAAAGTGTACGACAAAGCTCACCCGCGCGCCTAGCCGCTGTGGCGGATGTGGACGGTGTCGCCGTCTTCGACGAGGTAGTCTTTGCCTTTGACCAGCAAGCGGCCAGTCTCTTTAAGTTTCACTTCGGCAGCGTGACCGGTCATGCCGGCGGCGATCAACTCGTCATACTTCATGACTTCAGCGCGGATGAAGCCGCGGGCGATGTCGCTGTGGATGGTATACGCAGCTTCAACAGCAGTGGAGCCTTGCCGAATCGTCCAGGCTCGGACTTCGTCTTCGCCGGTGGTGAAGAAGGAAATGTAACCGAGCGCCTTATAGAGTTGCTGGGTAAGGACGTTGAGCGCTGGCTCGGCAATGCCGAGGGCGGTGAGAAATTCGGCGCGTTCCTTCGGGTCGTCAATCTGCGCAACCTCGGCTTCGGTCTTGGCGGACAGCTCGCAAACTTCGGCGCGCGGACCGGTGACCTTGGCGCGGGTGGCGGCAAGCAGTTGGGCGTTCGGTTCGCTACAGTTGAGCGCGACGACGAGGCCTTTCATCGTGAGAAATTGGAGGGACCGGAGTTTCTTTTCATCACCTTCATGCCAGGCGTATTCGCGGAGGGACTTGCCGGATTCGAGATACGGCTTAAGCTGTTCAAGTAAGGCGGCTTCGTCGGCGCGATCCTGGTCGAATTTCTTTTTCTGGTCTTGCGCGATCCCGTTGAGACGCGTTTCGATGAGGCTGAGGTCGCTGATGGCGAGTTCAAGATTAATTTCCTCGATGTCGCGAAGGGCATCGACAGAACCTTTGGCGTGGAATACTGACGGATCCTCGAAGGCACGAACAATGTGGCAGAACGCATCCATGTTCTTGAGCTTGTTCAGCCATTGCTCGCGCGGTTTTGGTTCGTGGGGTGGAGCGGGGGCGAGCGTGACTTCAATTTCAGCGAATTTCGTCTTCTTCGGATTGTAGAGTGCAGTCAGCTTGTCAATCCGCTGGTCAGCGACTTTGACGTTGCCGACGTGGAATTCACCGGGACGACCGAGTAAATGGTCGAGACCAATACCGGTCATCAATGAGAAAACAGTTTTTTTACCGGTCTGCGGCAAGCCAATCAGGGCAATTTTCACTTCGCGAGACCGCCACAGAAGGCTTCAATTCGATCGAGACCCTTGGTGATATTTTCCATCGAACTGGCATAGCTCAGCCGCATGTGGGCGTCGGAGCCAAAGGCAATACCTGGGACGCAGGCGACTTTCTGCTGGTCGAGCAGTTTCTCGCAGAAGTCCGCGCTGCCGAGGCCGAAGCTGGAGATGTTCGGAAGCATATAAAAAGCGCCCATTGGTTTCACACAGGTAACGCCGGGAATCTTAGTCAGG
>JBAXAT010000141.1:0-5191 GCA_037142335.1 Verrucomicrobiota bacterium
AAAGAAGGCATTGCGCTGCGAGAAAACGCGGAAACCGTTCATGCCCGGCGGTACGAAGAACATAGTGCCGGCCGGCGTGTTGTCCCGCACCCAGAGTTGGAACTGAATCCAGTCGTTTTGCATCCCCTGCCCCGGCCAGTCGAGGCTCTCCCGTGTGCGATTGACTATGCGCTCCCAGTGTTCTTGGTTGGTGAGCGTGACCTTTGACCAATTCGAGGCGAGTTCAACTATCGTGATCCGTTCGAAGGCGACCAACACGACGAGGCCGGTCAGGCAAACCCCCAACATTGTGTCGCGGACCCAGGCGCGCCGGTTGGCCAGCGTGGTAAACCAGCCGGCAAAGAAGACGGTCGCAATGGCCAGCAAGCTGACGATGATTGGCGTCCAGATGGGCCGGCGCAATGAGCCGATGCCGAAATTGGCGGGATAATAAAGTTGCACCAAGATAAAGAGGAGCAGGATCACAAGGGCCGGGATTGTGAAGCGACCGGGCTGAGGTTCAAGAACCAGCAAGATGAGAAAGAGCGCGGCGGTGGCGAGCAGGACGGCGTTAGTGCCCGGTGTGACGGTGGCGACGAGGAACAGCGCGGCGATGGGCGCCGTGAGCCAGCGCTGCCAGCCGGCCCGTTGGGCATGCACGGCAAGGATGCGCGCTGTGCCGATCATGGTGAACAATCCCAGCAGGTCAACGATGCGGCATATTTGATGTTTGAGAATTGGGTGATAGAAAAACACATCCGCCGCAAGGAAGTGAATCCCCAGCACCGCGATGATCGCCAAGATGAACGGTACATACCACCGGCTGCTGTCGTTTACCGGGAAGTAACGCAAGGCGAGCACAATGATCACGACAAAGAGAAACAACGTCTTCCATGTTAGAGAATCATAATTAGTCAGGAACACGTAGCCGAAATGGTTGTGGATCAGATCAATGAAATCAGTATTCGGCGCCGGGTTCGTCACGCCCCGTTCCGCGATGCCAAACCAAATCAGGATTGGAAGCGCCAGCAATAGAAACAGCCCGATTGACCGGGCGATGTACCGGTAATTGATTAGCGGCTTGGTCTTGGCCGGCGTCGGTTTGTTATAGAGCCGGTAGAACCCAAACCCAATGATGATTGCCAAAAACCAGTAGGCCACACTCAAAATGTGAATCTGGACGCCGATCCCAAAGAGCAGCGCCGCGCCAAGATATTTCCGTTCCCAAAGCTTTTTTATGCCGAATAGCATGAATGGCAGCGCGACATACCTAGTGATGGTGTCGGCCATATAGAAGTTAACACCACCGCCGATGATAGCCTTGTTCATCAGCATGAGCAGAACGCTAAGCCACGCGGTCAGACGATCTTTCGTCAACACAAAGGCCAACGACCAGATCCCCCAGAAGATAAAGAACTTGGTCAGCACGTGGATAATGAACAGCGGCCATTCCCAGCCGAATATCTGCTTGAGCGGATAAATTAACATCCAGAATGTCGTGTAACTGTGCCAAAGGAAATGGCTGATATAGAGATCACCGGGATTATCGATAATCGGTTGGAAGTACCGGTCGACGAAACTCAGGTACAACAATTGATCCCAAACGGCAAAACGATAACCAATGATTATCAGGCTGGCGCAAACAAAGAGCGCGATCAGGAAGAACGACGGCTGACTGTCAGTGCCGGTGCCGAGACAGCGCAGCCATTGGAAGCTTTTATTAAACTTGGTCTTGATGGCAAAAATATTTAAGGGTTTTATCGTCAGGGAACAACTCCAAAGGCGTGCCGCAGCGTGTTCAGTTACCGGCTGGTGGATCTTGGCGCTTCTGTTTTAGCAGCGTCAAACCTGCGCTGATGGCCATTACGAGACAGAAAATCAAGATTGGCGCAGAAATCCACGCCATGGCACGGCTGAATGTGATGTGGTCGTAGTCAGGATTATACCAACCGTCGCGAATGCACCAAATTTCCCAGACCGCCAGAAACAGCGAGCCGATGCCATAGTCACGAAAGACATCAATGGCGTTGGCGCGCGCGCGGTCGTCGGGAGCAGTTGGTGACATGCGTACCGTTGGGCTAAAACATCAATGCAGAACGCACGGCATTAATCAAGGATCGGTGTTTCTTGTCCTTGTCTTTGGGCGCGTCCAATTCGGCGATTTTTTCCACCGGCAACTGCATCAACTCATACTCAGCCTGCAACCAATCATCCACTTCGTAGCCATCAAGCCGGCCGCGCTGAACATAAAGCTCATAGGCGCGAGCCGCAATCTGTGCATGTGATGGTAATGTGACGCTCACAACGTTAAGTTTGATAGTTTTTGGCCGGTATGCAAGCTCGAAATTTACTGTCGCAATCGGCCACGGTTTGCTAGATAAGCCGGTATGCGCAATCTTCACAGTCGCTTGATCGGCTGGCAGGCGCGTGCAGCGGCTCAGTTGTCGCGACGCACGCCGAGCGAGAATGCGTTTTTGTTTTTATTGCCGGTGGTCGGCGTGGTGGTGGGGCTGGCTTCGGTGGCAATTGCGCACGTGCTGGCATTTTTTCAGAATCACATCTGGGGTAGCGGCACGAGTTTATTGGAGGCGGCCCAAAGTATTGAGCCGCGCTGGTTGTGCATTGTAATTCCGCTCACGGGTGGAATTCTTGTGGGCCTCATTGGCTGGGGGTTGCGAATCGAAACTCGCGGCGCCGGGACCGGCCGATTGATTCAAGCAATTACGCTCAAAGGCGGCGTGATTTCCCTGGGCGAAACATTGCGCTGGTTGTGCGCCGCTTTGGCAACGTTGGTGACCGGTGGCTCACTCGGACGCGAAGGCCCGATGATGCGCCTGTCGGCAGCACTTGGCTCAAGATTAGGACGGCAGTTTCGTCTGGAGCCGCGCCATTTACGCATGTTGGTTTGCGCGGCGGCGGCTTCGGCACTGGCGGCGGTTTACAATTCGCCAATTGGTGGCTCGATGTTCGCACTTGAAATTCTGATGGGCAGCTTCGCGCTCGATGTCTTTGGGCCAGTCGTGGTCGCGTCGGTGCTGTCAACGCTGGTGTTCCGCAGCGCGATGGGAAACCTGCCGCGATTTGTAATTCCACACTACGAGTTGGTGTCGGCGTGGGAATTACCGGCGTATCTTGTGCTTGGGATTCTCGGCGGCATCGTCTCGCTGTTATTCGGTAAAGCCTTGTTTTGGGCCGAGGATGTGTTTGAGAAATTACCGGGACCCCGTTGGATCAAGCCGGTGATTGGCTTCGGCCTGCTTGGCGGCGTCGGTCTGTTTCTGCCATACGTATTCGGCAACGGCTACGACGCGGTCAATATGGTGCTGCACGATGATGTGAGCCTGCCGTTCAAGATGCTGCTCATTCTGCTGGTTGCCAAACTATTGGCCACGGCGCTGACGTTCGGCTCCGGTGGCGCCGGTGGGTTGTTCATGCCATCGTTGATGATTGGCGCACTGCTGGGCGGTGCCTTTGGACATCGCATCCACATCTGGTTCCCGGCGCACACCGCTGAACAAGGGGCCTATGCGCTGGTCGGCATGGGCGCCATCGTCGCCGGCACGACCCACGCACCGATTACCGCCATCATGATGATTTTCGAGCAGACCAATTCCTATCAAATCGTCTTACCGCTGATGTTTGTCTGTATTATCAGCCATTTCACAACGCGCTTACTCGGCGGCAAGTCAATCCACGATGAGGCGCTTTTTCGTCGCGGCGTCAAACTGCCGCGCGGCCCGGAAGGTAGTGTGATGCAATCGTTGTGTGTCGCCGATGTCATGCACGACGACGTGACTGCCGTGAATCACTCTGTACCGTTTGCCAGCGTCGTCGAACGCTTCCTCAAAGAGCCCTACAATTTCCTCTACGTCACTGATGGACACGGTAAATTCCTTGGTGCGATCCGGCTGCACGCGCTTAAAGAAATGCTCAGCCAAGGCGAGGCGCTGCAAACTGTCGTTGCCCACGACCTGCTCGATGACACCTTTGAAGTCGTCGTCCCGGAGGACAATCTTGCTGACACGATGGAAAAGTTCTGGCGACAAAATTGCGAACGCTTGCCGGTAATCAACAACGTGACCGACCGGAAACTTATCGGCTGGATGTCGAAGCGCGACATCATCGGCGTGTACAGCCAGGAGATTCTACGCAAGCGACAAGTGCTGGGTCATTTCGTTGTCCAGGACCAAGACGAGAAGCGCGACATGTTCGTTGAGTTACCGGAAGGGTTTGAACTGCGCACCGTCGAGTTACCGGCGCAATGCGTTGGCCAGACGCTCGCCCAACTCGCGCCGCGGTCCGGTTTTGGTGTCCACGTTCTCGCTATCAAACGACGTGATCCGCTGACCGGCTTGGATGTGATCGAATTGCCGGGGCCGCAAATGCAATTGCGCGAAGGTGACCGGCTGGCGGTCATCGGCCAAGGCGACAACATCGCCCGCTTTGTCGCGGCGCTGGCGCCGACCGCCTGAAAACCGTTGCCCACCTTGCTGGCTATGCTAAACTGGCCAGCGTGCGAATAATTCTATTTATCCTTGCGCTGGTGCTGATTGGTCAGGCGGGTGCGGAAAACGCCCGACCGGTCCGGTTGATGACGCGTGACGATTTGGAATTGGCAGCGGTGTATTACCCAGTCGCCACGAATTCCGCCGCGGCGGTGTTACTGTTGCACGGGTACGGCAAGAGTCACGAAGAATGGGGGCCGGTCGCTCCGCTGTTTCAAATAAACGACATCGCCGTCCTCGCGATTGATCTCCGTGGCCACGGCGACAGCACACGTCGTCTGACTGCCGATGGCATCAAGACGGTTGATTACCGGAATTTCAGTCCGCAGGATTTCACCGACATGTTGCTCGACGTCAATCAAGCCTATGATTGGTTGGCGAGCCAACCCGGAATTGATAAGCACCGGATTGCAGTTATTGGTTCAAGCATTGGTGCTAATCTCGCGCTCCGGTATGCCGCGTTCAACGATGAAGTTACCGGCTTGGTTCTGCTTAGTCAGGGGCTGTTCTACCAAAACTTGCGCACCGATGATGTGATTACCAGTCTCGGCAAGCGCCCGCTCTGCATTGTTGTCGTGTTGGATGCCGCGTGTGTCTTTGAACCGTCCAGGAACCTGTTGGAATTGCGGCAGCGCGCGGGGGAGGAAGTGGTGTCGAAGGAAATGATCAGCTGCACCGGGAATCTGCACGGGGTGGAGCTGTTGACC
>JBAXAT010000142.1:0-5178 GCA_037142335.1 Verrucomicrobiota bacterium
CACCTGACAGCCGATCTGTTTCCAAAAGGCATACACCAGTTGCAAGGCTGGCTTGTCGGTGTCGGGACGGGGCGTGATTATGCAGGCGGCGTTGTCAAACAAATCGCGCCGGGCGGCTTCGATTCCGGCTTGCTCTGAACCGGCCATTGGATGCGAACCGACAAATTTCGGAAACAACGCGCTCAGCGCAGTGACGATTGGATACTTCACGCTACCTACATCTGTCACGACACACTCCGGCGATACTAGCGGCGCGATCTGACCGGCCAGCGCTTGCATAACGCCGATGGGCGTTGCCAACACAATTAAATCCGCGTCGGCCACAGCACGGCGCAGATCGCTGCCGGCTTCATCGGCAGCACCAAGCGTGAACGCCTGGTCAGCTGCATCGAGCCGGCGTGCCCAAATGGCGACCTTACCGGCAACCTTTCGGTGCCGGGCGGCCATACCAATCGAGCCGCCAAGCAAGCCGGGACCGATAATGGTGAGTTTGCGAATCATGTCGGCCAATTTCTAACAACAAACATTTCGTTTGGCAACCTTGCACGCCGTTGTGTAGAAGAAAGCCATGCGAAATCTGCATTTCACTTTACCGGTGCTGTTGTGCCTGTTTGCGCTTTCATGCGCGAGTCCGCGTCCGCCGGTGAAACCGGGGCCGGTGGTTCCACCGCGTCCGCCCGGTAAACCGCTGGTTGTCACGGAAGTGCGCGCGGTTTGGGTTAGCGACACGCTCAAATTGGATTGGGATACCGCCACGCGCGAGTTGCAACGCGCCGGATTCAACACGATGTATGTCAATTTCGCCTCGGCTGGCGCAGCGTTGTATCCGGCCAGCCAAGTCTTGCCGAGCGTGACCGGCAAGGTTGCCGGCGACCCGATTGCACGGGGAATTGAGCTGGCGCACCGGCGCGGCATTGCGGTGCAAGCAAAAATGTTGGTGATGTTTTCATTTCGGTCGCCACCGGAATTTCAGCAAAAGCTGCTAAAAGCCGACCGAGTGATGCGCGGTGCCGATGGTAAGCCGATTGTGCAAAGCGGAACGTTTTGGATCTGTCCGTCGCAGTCGGCTAACCGCGACGCGGCGCTGGCGGAGATGACAGAGCTGTTGCGCCGGTATCCGGTGGATGGCATGCAGTTTGATTACATCCGGTTCAATGAGGAACCGAGTTGTTTCTGCAAACATTGCCGGGCCGATTTTGAGCACGCGCTCGGCAGACCGGTCCGGCGTTGGCCGGCTGACGTGCTCGGCGGGGAGTTGACGAAGCGGTTCAACGATTGGCGGCAAGCGGTGATCAACGACTGGGCCCGGCAACTCAGCATGGCAGCGCGGCAAGCGCGGCCAGGTATTAAGGTCACAGCGGCGGTTTTCCCGGTATTGGAACGGGCCCGGGAAGAAAAAGCACAAGACTGGAAGCTCTGGCTGGAGCGCGGATACGTGGATGCAATTTGCCCAATGAATTACACAACCAACGCCCGCGATTTTGAAGAACGCTGCCGGAACGTGTTAAAGATTGCCCCGCGTGATCGAGTGGTGATGGGTTTAGCAGAATGGAAATTTCAGCGACTGGACGATCTCAACCGGCAAGTCGCTGTGTGCCGGCAGCTCGGACTGGCCGGCTTCGCACTGTTTTCCTATGACGACGCGGCAACGCGACATTTCTTACCGACAGTGGAATTGCGTTAAGCAGGCGAGTTTGATACTTTCTGACAATGGCAGGCAAGAACGGTAAATCGAAACGGAAGAAAATGTTGCTAGGCGTCGGCCTCGACAACAGAGATGGTCATACCCGCGTGACAGCGGGCGACAATTTCAAGTTAGTCGGTGGCAGTGCGGAAACACATGGCGTGATGCAGGAGAAAGCGATTAAGCTGAATGAGCACCTCAAGCGCCGCGGTAAAACGCTTGACTCAGTTGGCCGCGAAGAATTTCACGAGATTGCCGATAAAATCGGGATGCCAGTGCTGGAGTCCAAAACCAGTAAGAAGCCGTCCGACTAGAATTTCTTACGCAGGTTGGACGGCAGAATATTCAGTTCGCCACGATATTTGGCAATCGTCCGACGCGCAATCGGGATCCCTTTTTCTTTCAGCAGCGCAACCAGTTTCTGATCTGAAAGCGGTTGATTGGAGTTTTCGTGGGCAACGAGTTGGGCAAGTTGATCTTTGACACTGGTATTACTGAGTGTGCCGCCGGTAGCGGTTGCGAAACCGGACGTGAAGAAATACCGCATTTCAAACAAACCCTGCGGTGTCTGGATGTATTTATTGGCCACAGCGCGACTGACGGTCGTTTCATGGACACCAACAACTTGAGCCACCTCGGCCATTGTCAACGGCTTCAAGTGCGCGATGCCCTTGTCGAGAAATTCGCGTTGCCGGTCAACAATGACTTTCGCGATGTTTTCGATGGTTTCCTGCCGCTGTTGAATGCTTTTGATGAGGAACTTACCGGCATTGATTTTCTCGCGGATGTAATTTCTCACTTCGGCAGTCTTCTCACCACCGGCCATTAGCTCCTTATAGACTTCGCTGATGCGCAAGTGCGGGATTTGATCGTCGTTCAATAAAATTGTGTAGCCATCTTCATCGGTTTGCACGGTAACATCGGCGGCAACGTATTGCTGCTGCTCGGCGCTAAACATCCGCCCCGGTTTCGGTTCCAGCGTCGCGATGAAATCGGCGATAGCCTGAACCTGTTCGACGGTCAAACCAAGCAACCGCGCAATCTCCGGATAATGTTTACGACCAAGTTCGTCCAAGTATTCGCCAACAACTTTCGCTTCGATAGAATCAGCCTTGCCGAGCCGGTGCAGCTGAATTAGCAGGCATTCGCGCAAATTGCGCGCGCCCACACCGACCGGATGAAATGACTGCACCAAGTCAAGCGCACCTTGCAACTGCGCCAGCGGAATACCGTCGCTAATTGACAGCTCCTCGATTGGTGTGAGTAAGTAGCCATCGTCATTAATGTTCCCGATGACATATTCCGCAACCTTGCGCTCATCACTTGTCAAGTCCAGTTGCGAAAGTAAATGCTGTTGGAGTGATTCTGTCTGGAGGATAGAATCAAAGAAGCGCTGGCGCTGTTCGTCCTGTTCTGCCGAACGCCGGCGGACGCTGTTAGCCTGCCGGTAATTATCGCGCCATTCGTCGTCGAGCTTCGCGAGGGTTTCAAACTCTTTATCAAACTCCACGTCACCGGTTTCTGTTTTTTTGTCGACTTTGCTTTCGAGGCGCGGCGGCTCATCCTTCGGCAGTTCCTCGAGTAATGGATTTTGCTGTAATTCTTCGTGCACAAGCTGGTTCAACTCCAAAGCCGGCACCTGCAGCAAATGTAAACTCTGCTGCAATTGCGGCGACAAAGTCTGCTGCAACGACAATCGTTGAACTTGTTGTAATCCGGGATGCTGAGCCATATGCGTACTAGTGAATTTATAATATTCGCCAACGCCGGCAAGTAAAGCGTGAATGATTGCGCGCTTGAGACCGGCGCCGCTTCATGTAAGCTATCGTTGTGGGAATCCAAGTCACAATTCTCGGCAGCGGCAGTTCTGGCAACTGCGCGCTCATCGAAACCAACCGGACCGCCATACTGGTGGACGCCGGCCTGAGTCACCGCCAAATCACCCACCGCCTTGCCGCTATTCAACGCAACTTATCAGATATTGACGCAATCCTCTTAACGCATGAACATTCCGATCATACCAATGCGCTGACTGTCATCAGTAAACACACCACAATTCCAGTCTACGCCAACCGACTCACCGCCGAAGAAGTCAAAGCTGACGACGACGTTCGGATTTCGTGGCGGTTATTCACTACCGGCAGTGCCTTTGAAATTGGTGACTTGGCAATCGAACCGTTTAGCATTCCGCACGATGCCAGCGACCCGGTCGGATTCACTCTTCGCGATACCGCGCATACCGTCGCATTTGTCACTGACCTAGGTCACGCCACGAAACTGGTTGTCGAACGGATTCGCGGCGCGGATATGGTTGTTTTGGAGTCGAACCACGATCTGAAACTATTGCAAGATGACACGATTCGTCCGTGGGCTACGAAACAGCGCATCATGAGCCGGCACGGGCATTTGAGTAATGATGACGCCGCCGCTGTGATTGGCGAGGTTGTCTCTGGGAAACTCCGGCACGTCGTCCTTGCTCATCTTAGCCGCGACTGCAATCGCCCGGAACTCGCACAAAACGCTGTCGGAGCGAAGCTCAAACTTGCCGGCGCATCACACACTCGGGTTGCCGTTGCTCAACAACATCAACTAACACCAACAGTCGCACTCTGATCGGCACTCAGCCGTGAGGGTGTACGTCGAGATGCTCCCGGCAATACTCTTGGCCGTTGGAACAATCCGGACAAACGCGGAAATCCATCGTTGGCGCGGTCAACTCAGTCACACCACAAGTGTCGCAACGATGAAATGCCGCGACTTCTTCCGCGTGGATCTGCACCCGGACGGCTTGACGAAATTCACGTTGCTTACGCCCACGACGGAGCCGCTCCCGAATGGAAAAACCGTACGCGCCGTGTGATTCCATCGCAACAATTTGCTGTTCGTGCAGTGTCTGCATGAAGATGAACGCCGGAAATATTAGAAAGAAATAATCGCCGACAAACATATTCGGGATCATCGCCACTACCGTTGGTAAGCCAAGACTTAGCCCGAGGTAGGACCAGAAATTGTGGGGACTAAAAACAAAAACAACCGCGAGCAGCGCAATCAACCGACTAGCCCAGATTGCAATCCGCGTGGCCGTCTCGGCGCTGGTAAAATGCCAGAGTGTGTCGCGCAAAATTCTTCCGCCATCCATTGGGAAGGCCGGGATTAGATTGAAAAGCAGGATGAGCAGGTTAAATCCACTCAATGTTTCGAGGAGCATTACGAGTGCAACCGGTACAACGGCCAAATGTTCCAGCCCCCAAGCCGTTAAACCCAGTGATATCCACAGTACTAATGTCACGAATGGCCCAGCGACCGTCGTGATCAAATGCGCTGTTGGATGCCAAGCCGGACGGACAAACGCCAAGCCACCGAGTGGCCAGAGCAAAATGTCATTTGCCTCGCCATCGCACCAGCGCGCCGCCAGTGCATGGCCAAATTCATGCAGCAAAATACAAACGTAGATCCCGATGACGAACAGCAAGCCGACAACCGGGTTGGGGTAT
>JBAXAT010000143.1:0-5177 GCA_037142335.1 Verrucomicrobiota bacterium
ATCGCCCGCGTATCGGAATTGGTCAAACAACAAATCGGCGAGGTGTTGCAGGAGTTGGGCTTGACCGACTGTGGCTTGATCACTGTCACCTCAGCAGCGGTTGCTCCCGATTTGAAGGACGGCCGCATCTACGTAAGCGTGATCGGCAGTGATGAGCAAAAGAAACGCGCCATTTCGCTGCTGGAGCTCCGGCATGGCCATATTCAGCACGAGCTAGCTAAGCGCATCGTGTTAAAATATACACCGCGACTAAAGTTTATCCTTGATGAAACTGAGTCCCACGCTCAACGCATCGAAACATTACTCGCCAAACTCAATCCATCGGAACCCCAATGACTGACTTCTGTCGCGAAATCGCCGACATTATGCGCCGGGAACAGTCATTCCTCATTCTGACCCATTACCGGCCCGACGGTGACGCCATCGGTTCACAACTTGCACTGACCATGGTTCTCCAAGGCCTCGGAAAGACTGTTGAGGCGTGGAACGACGACGACGTGCCGGCCAAATTTAAGTTCCTGCCTAGTGCAAAACTAATCACGCGCCCGCCGGCCACTTCGAAAACTTTCGATGTCGTCATTACCATTGATACCTCCACATGGCAACGCGTGGGCACCGCCGCGAATAAGATTGCCGGCCGGAAGCACTTCATCAACATTGACCACCACGTCAGCAATGATAAATTTGCGCAGCTCAATTGGATTGTTACCGAAGCGCCCGCTTCCGGCCAAATTGTCTTTGATCTCATCAAACGTGGCGGGTTCAAGCTCACCACCGATATCGCCCAGTGCTTGTTCGCGGCCATTTCGACGGATACCGGGTCATTCATGTTTGGCAACACCACTGCCAACTGCCTGCGGGCCGCAGCTGAACTGGTAGAAACCGGCATCAATGTTGGCGAACTTTCCCGTCACGTGTACGAAAGCTATCCCTACGCCAGGCTCCGCATGTTGCAAATGGCGCTCGCCGATTTGAAGCTGACCGACCACAAGCACACCGCTTATTTTTGGCTCACAAAAGACATGTTCACCAACTCCGGCGCCAAGCGCGAGGACACCGAAGGTTTGATTGATTTCGCCCGCGCCATTGAAGGCGTTGTGGTTGCGATGTTGTTCGAAGAACTCGATGAACCCGGTAAGTTTCGCGTCAGCTTCCGCTCCAAACATCCCCAAGTGGATGTCAACAGCATCGCCCGACATTTTGGCGGCGGCGGCCATCGCGAAGCGGCCGGCGCCCGCCTGACCGGCCTGCCACAGGAAGTTGAAACCAAAGTTCTGACCGCTGTAACCAGCGCACTCCAAGCCGCCGGGATCTAACTCATGTTACCACAACTCACTCCCTTTGACGGCGTACTGCTCGTGGATAAGCCAGCTCGTCTGACCTCGCACGATGTCGTGGATTATATTCGTCGTGAGTTCGGTTTTCGCAAAGTCGGCCACTGCGGCACGCTCGACCCGGCGGCGACCGGCCTGCTCGTTATCGTTCTCGAACGCGCCACGAAATTGCAGGACCGGTTGATGTCAGACGACAAATCTTACGAAGGCACGATGTTGCTTGGGATTACGACCGACTCGCAAGATGCCGACGGCAAGGTGATTACCGAGAAGCCGGTCCCGCCCCTAACCGAGGCCGACATCGAAGCGGTAATCGCCAAGTTTCGCGGTGACATTCAGCAAATCCCACCAATGGTCAGCGCCAAGAAGATCGGCGGTCAGACGCTCTACAAACTCGCCCGCAAAGGCAAAACCATCGAACGCGAGCCACGCCTTGTCCACATCTACGACTTCCGCATCCTAAAGCTAGACCTGCCGCGCATCGAATTCCGCGTCACCTGCACCAAAGGCACCTACGTTCGGACGCTCTGCTACGATATCGGTGAACTACTCGGCTGCGGTGCGCACCTCGCCGCGTTACGCCGTACGCGCTCCGGCAAGCTCGACATCAAAGATGCCCACAAGCTCGAAGACCTGCTCAAACTGAAACGCGACGAGCTTGTGCCGCTCATCATCCCGGTCCTGAAGCTCCTAAAGGTCGAATGACTCACGGATCTGTCATTCCGAGCTTGTCTAAGCCGAGTCCGACGAGACGCCGTCATCGGCAAAATCTCTGCCATTACCGGAGAGATCCTTCACTTCGTTCAGGATGACAGAGTGGGTGCGATGAAAGTTTTCCGCACACTCGCCGAACTCGCCGCTGAAAAACAACCGGTCTACCTCGCCATCGGCGTCTTTGACGGTGTCCATCTCGGCCACCAACGCGTCATCACCCAAGCTCGCGATGCCGCCCGTCAAGCTGGCGGTATGTCGGTCGCGCTGACATTCGACCCTCACCCCATCCGTGTCTTACGTCCCGACTACGCGCCGGTCTTACTTACTTCTACCGCCCACAAACTCGCGCTAATTGAACAACTCGGCATCGACGCCTGTGCCATCATTCATTTCGACATCGCCTTTGCCGCCACCACCGCCGAAGAGTTCGTCGCCCAAATCGCCGTCTGCCGGCACATCTGCGTCGGCACCCGGTTCCATTTCGGCCACAACCGTACCGGCAACCTCGCTTCCCTTGAACAGCTCGCGCCCCGGCATGGCTTCACCGTCAACGAAATCAAACCCGTCCTCACCCCCGACGGCGAAATGATCAGTTCAACCGCCGTCCGCCAACACATCCTTGCCGGCAACCTTGACCGCGCCGCCGTGATGCTCGGACGGCCCTTCTCAATTCTCGGTACCGTCGTCAAAGGCGACGGTGTCGGCCACCAACTCGGCTTCCCCACCGCCAACCTAGATTCTCATCACGAAGCCTTCCCGCCCGATGGCGTCTACCTCACCAGCGTCAGCGTGGCCGGCGGCAAAACAGTGACCGGCGTCATCAATCTCGGTCGCCGCCCCACGTTTGAAGATCGGGGCCACCAACGCGTTCTAGAAGTTCACCTCCTCGATTTCAATCGCGATATCTACGGGCAGGAATTGGAAGTGATCTTCCTCCAGAAACTCCGGGGCGAACAAAAGTTTGCTTCCGTTGAAGAATTAAAAAAACAAATCGCCGCCGACATCGCCGCCGCCCGGAAGCTTGCCGCCTCCTAGCGCAGCACCGGCGTGCCACCGCATCGCGCCGGTCAATTTGTTATTCTAGCGAAGCGAACGGATCTCTGTCTTATGTCTGCGACGAATCCGGACTTGTCTACCTAGGGCGGGACTGTGCCATCGAGAGCCACCTCGACGTTCAACTCGTCGCTGATATGGATTGACACCGGCAAGCGCGACGTTTGGGTTTTCCGGCTTGAACTGCGGGGGCGGGTTGCCGGCCAATCCCGCGCATGAAAACACATGTTACTCAGCATGGGGCTTACGACTACGCCGAACGCATCCGCACCCATTTGCCGGGCCAGTTGGAGAAAGCGCGGTTGGTGGCGGAGGGTTGAAACCGTATGGGCTGGCCAGCCGCCATCGCGAAAACAAACTTTGCCGACGCTCAAACGCCCGATTTTATGCTTCCAAAGCCCTTTTCGCTCAGAAATGCCCTTTTACCGGTTTCTTTAACCTTGTCAGTCTTTGAATTAGGTTGATCTATTCATGGTTGCAGCAAGATTTAACAATCAGCATCAAGACATAGCGAACTTTTTTTTACCAGCGAGGTTAAAAAGAATGTTGCAAAGTCAGAGGAAACCCCGTACATAAGCGGCTCGCATGTTAGCGTTTAAATCAACCAAGCTTGAAGCACAGTCGGCGGCCATTCGGTCGTACGGTGCTATGGCGTGTCCCCAAGTCTAATGCCACACTCGGCGTAACAGGAGGCCTGCTCATTCAACAGTTTGTACGTGTTAACCAGAAGATTCGCGCGCGTGAAGTGCGCGTGATTGACCCAGAAGGCAAGCAACTTGGCGTAATGCCAACCAGTCAGGCGCTCGCCGCCGCTCAGCAGAACGGGATGGATTTGATTGAAATTTCGCCGAATGCGAATCCGCCGGTCTGCAAGATCTTTGATTACGGGAAATTTAAGTACGAAGCCGAAAAACGGGAACGCGAGGCGCGCAAGCATCAGCACGCCAGCAAGCTGAAGGAAATTAAGCTGCGCCTAAATATTGACGATCACGATTACGAGACGAAACTGCATCACATGCGCGGTTTCTTGGCGAGCGCGATGAAGGTGAAGGTGTCGCTGTTCTTTCGCGGACGTGAGAATGCACGACCGGAGTTTGGTCATGAGTTGATGCGGCGTGTGGTTCGGGATTTGGAAGGTTACGGACACACTGAGGTGATGCCGAAACTGATGGGTAAGAGCCTGACGATGATGCTCTCATCGGAACGCGGAGCCGCTAAGAAGTACGAAGCAGAGTTTGGCCGCCAAGCTGAAGTTGAGGAAGAGACGGAGACCGAAACGGAAACCGCCAAAGCCGAAACAATTTAAGGAAGGAAATTAGACAATGCCACGTAGAAAACCAAATAAGACCAAAAAGGCCGCAGCGAAGCGGTTTAAGATCACCGCTACCGGTAAGGTCATGCGGCGCGGTGCCGGTAAGCGTCACTTGCTCGGACATAAGTCTTCGAAACAAAAACGCCGGTTGCGCGGCAGTCAAGCCGTGAGCGAAACACACGCTCATCATATCACTGATTCAATGCCATTCAGTCATCGCGGCTAATTTATTTTTTAGGAGCCAACACACATGCCAAGAGCCACTAATGCCCCAGCTAGCCAGCGCCGTCGCAAGCGCATGATCAAAGCCGCCGCCGGTTATCGCGGCTGGCGCAGCAAGAAATTCCGTTACGCCAAAAACGCCGTCTGGCACGGCCTGACTTATTCATTTGCTCACCGCAAAGATAAGAAGGCCGACTACCGTGCCCTCTGGACCCAGCGCATCAACGCTGCGTGCCGGGCGCAAGATACCACCTACAGCAAGTTCATCGCGGCGCTGAAAAAAGCAAAAATTGAACTCGATCGTAAAATTCTCGCCGAGCTTGCGGCGAACGATCCCAAAGCGTTCAGTACGGTGTTGGCGGCGACTAAGTAGGCCACGCCTCAAAGAAATCACGCGCGGGACGGAGCACTTCAATGGCGTTCCGTCCCGCAATTTCTTGTCGAACTAATTCCGAAACTAACATCCACTCTAAATGGAGTGTGTTTGCAATTCTGATTACCCGCACTCCTGCCGGTAATGCCCACTCCACCGCTTGCGCATC
>JBAXAT010000144.1:0-5166 GCA_037142335.1 Verrucomicrobiota bacterium
CATGCCGGATCACGAACACGACTTTACCGAAACCGGCCCGGATGGCATCGTAGATGGAATAATCAATAATGGTTTCACCGGCCGGGCCGACCGGATCGATTTGTTTGAGGCCGCCATACCGGCTGCCCATGCCGGCGGCGAGAACGAGAAGAGTTGGTTTTTGCATTGGTGAACATTGGTATTACCGGGCGCGGCGTAGAGTGTCAAGGCGCGTTCGAGATTGACTTGATTGGGAATTTGCCGAAAATAGAACTCGTGCCAACTTACGAATACGAATGTCAGAAATGCCAGCACCGATATGATCTGTTTCAGTCCATCAAGGATGCGCCGAAGAAAACCTGTCCAAAATGCAAGGGGCGGGTAAAGCGGCTATTCAGTACCGGTGGTGGGTTGTTGTTCAAAGGCTCCGGCTTTTACATCACGGATTACCGAAAACCGGGTTACAAGGAAGCCGCCAAAAAAGACTCAACCGCATCCACGCCGGCGCCTGCGACTCCTACGCCCAGCAGTGATGCCGGTAAGACGCCAGCCAAGAAACCGGTTAGCAAGGATTAATATGCTCATTTGCCCCAAATGTGGTTACGACAACGAACTCGGCCGGATTTTTTGTCATTCGTGCGGAGACAAGCTTGACCTCAGCAATATCAAACCTGCGACGCCCGCCGAGAAAAAACGCCGACAAGTCAAACGCTCCGCGACGCCGGTAATCAGGCGCAGTATTGAATTGGTCGTTGCCGTTGTGGTGCTGTTGAGCATTGTGCTGGTATGTCTAGTCCCAGCGATTGCACCGGTTACGCCAACGAATAATGAATTCGTCTCCACTGATGGCAAGTATATGGATCTCCAGAAACTCGTTGACAGCCAGAAATCCGGCAAGGTGACTGTGACTACGGCGGAATTGAACACGTTCTTCAATCAAAAGCCATTTGAGAAGTTAACCGGTTCAGAATTCGGCATGGTGCCGGTTGTACGGCGCACCAGCTTGCGCGATGGCCGGGTTAAGGTGGATGTGCTAGCAATGGCACATTTCGGCACTATGCACGACCAATCCATGTATTTTGCCTACGAAGGTCAACCAACAGTTGCCGATGGCCATTTTATTTTCAAGACGACCGGCGCGTGGCTTGGGCAATTGCCGATTTATCCGCGCCTGCCATTTCTGATTCCGCTGTTTGAACGGCGCATCGCAAACCTGTTCCCGGAACTTACCGGCAATCAATCCTTGCTCGATAAGCTCACCGTAATTAATGCCACCGGTGAATCCGTGGAATTTGTCAAGGCCGCGCCGGCCAAGCCATAAACGGGAAGCCGCCATGCAACACTGGCGAACGCTGTTAGTCATCGCGGCGCTGAACATCGAGGCCGTAGCCCAAGTCAGCACCAATGCTCAGCTGTGTTCCACCACTAGTGGCACCGGTCAGTTTATCGCCTTCGCACCGGGACCGGTTTTGCCGTCCGCACTCTGTGTGTTTGCCGAACGCATCAAACATAACTGGTGTGCCAGCCTCGATCTCGCTGACAATTGGCACGATCCGATTGTGTTCGTTCTGCGCGACCAAGTTGCTACTAACGCACCGGCAAACGTCACGTTGAAAATCATTCAAATCGGTCCGGTCGTAAAATACGAAATCGGTTGCCGACTGTCGCCACCGCCAGATGCGCCCGCACTGGCGGCCGCCGTCATCGAAGCCCTGTGCCTCGAAGTCGCTAACCGCGACCGGCCAGCCAACGCAAGCGAGGCGTGGCAAAGTGCGCAAATTCCGCTCTGGTTGACTCGCGGACTGGCCGGCGCCAGCATGGCAAACGGTACGGATTGGCTGATGAGCGTCGCACGCCAGTCGGCTAGCGCGGCGCAGTCACCGTCTGCGCTCGACCTGCTGCGCGCAACAGTTGTGCCGGCTGACGAGGTTGAACGCGAACTGTTTCTGGCGAACACTTGGTTGCTAACCGACAGCTTGTTACGCTTGCCGGGCGGCCCGCGCAAGCTGCAACAATTTCTATCTGAACTGCGTAAGTCTGATGATGTATTTACCAAGGTTTACCGATCCGACTTTCCAACTGAAGTGATGCTCGAAAAATGGTGGAGTCTAATGCAGGCCCGGCTCACGACCGTGGGCGTTCCGCAAAACTTAGCCGCCAGTGAGACTGAGCAACGGCTGGATTCACTGTTGATCTTTACCGGCGACGTGCCGTTCCGCGATCTATACCTGCACTTTGATGACCGATGGCTCAAGCGGGAATTGCCGGCACGGCTCGGTGAGTTAGAGGTCTTGCTTAGCTATGTGCATCCATTGTACCGACCGGTATTAGCAGCTTATATCGAAGCGGGCCACCAGCTTGTGAACGGAAATATCAGTCGCTATCGTCGCGCCGTTGCGCGCGCTGAGAAGCTTCGCCTCGCAGTTCACCGGCAAGCCTTAACAATCACCGCCACGCTCGATATCGCCGAGGCCACGTATGCGTCGGGTATGAGTAGTAATGTCTGGCAGGGCTACTTTCGCACGATTGAAAAGCTTGAAAATTATGAGCGCAACCGCCGCGATCCGATCGGCGATTACCTAGACCAGTTTGGTAAGTAACGCCTGAATCTTCTCGCGCTGCTCGCGCAACATCGCCAGCTTTTCGCGCTCGCGTTGCACGGCGATGGGCGCAGCCCGTTGGACAAAGCTCTCGTTCGCCAGCTTCGCTTCCGTGCCGGTAATCTGTTTTGCAATGTCAGCGAGTTGCTTCGTCTGCTTCTCGTGTTCAGCAGCCGGATCAACTGCGCCGACCATGAATACCGTTGCGGCATTGGTGACAAGACTTGGTGTTAGTCCTGTGGAAACGTACTGCTCGTCAATCGTGACGGACTCGGCATTGAGAATGCCGGCAAGGAAAGCGGTTTCTGCTCGGAAGAAGTCGGCGTGCTTGCTTGGTTTGATGGCGAATTGGACCTTCTTTTTGGGGTCAACGCCGTTGTCATTACGTAACTGCCGTCCGCCGGTGACGATGCCGTATAAGGCTTGTGTTTCGATGACAATTTCCATCCTGCCTTGGAGCTTCGCTTCAGGCCACGAGGCGAATTGGATTGTACTGGTTGCGTAGCCCATGCTGTTCCATAATTCCTCGGTAATAAACGGCGCAAACGGATGGAGGAGCCGGAGGATGACGCCGAAGACTTCGTCGAGGACGGCGATGTTCGGCGAGACTTTACTGGCTTCAATGTACCAGTCGCAGAAGTCACCCCAGATAAAGTCGTAGAGTTCTTTCGCGGCGTCATTAAACTTGTAGACGTCTAGCGTAGCGCTGACCTTCGTGATGACAGCGTTCAACTCGTGGAGCACCCGGTGGTCGTGCGCGTTATGCGGCCGTGCCGGCGGGTTGCCGGCACGCTGCATCTGGATAAACCGCGCGGCGTTCCAGAGTTTGTTCATGAAGTTGCGGCCAACTTCGCTGCGTTTCTCGTCGAACAAAATGTCCTGACCTTGCGGCGCGATGAGCATCAGGCCGAAGCGGAGACCGTCAGCGCCATACTTGGCGATGAGGTCGAGCGGGTCGGGCGAGTTGCCGAGCGACTTCGACATCTTGCGGCCTTGCGTGTCGCGGATAATCCCAGTGAAGTAGACGGTGCCGAACGGTTTCGCGTCCGTGTACTCGTAACCGGCCATGATCATGCGCGCAACCCACAGAAAGATAATGTCGGGGCCGGTGACGAGATCGGTTGTCGGGTAAAACTTCTTCCGTGTGGCCTCGTCCATCGTCTCAAATGGCCACAACCACGAGCTGAACCACGTGTCGAGCACATCCGGGTCCTGTGTCCAGCCGTCACCGGTGGGCGCTTCGAGTCCGCAGTAAACCTCGTCGCCGCGATACCAGACGGGGATGCGGTGGCCCCACCAGAGTTGCCGGCTGAGACACCAGTCGCGGATGTTGCGCATCCAATGCATGTAGGTCTTCGACCAACGCTCCGGATAAAACTTGATGGCACCGGTCTCGACGGCGCTGATGGACTCGGTGACTTGCGGATACCGGAGAAACCACTGTTCGCTCAGGTACGGCTCGATGGGCACGTTGGTGCGTTCACTGTGGCCCACGTTGTGCGTGTACTCCTCGACCTTGACAAGTAGGCCGGCTTCCTTGAGTTGTTCGACGACAGCTTCACGGCATTCGAACCGGTCCAAGCCTTCGAAATCTTCCCCGGCTTCCTTGGTCATCGTGCCGTCAGGCGAAATGACAACGGTGAAGGGGAGCTTGTGCCGCAAGGCCATTTCGTAGTCGGCGAGATCGTGTGCCGGTGTGACCTTGACGCAGCCGGTGCCGAATTTCGGATCAACGGCGGCATCCGCAATGACCGGGATCGCCTTGTTACGGAGCGGTAACACGAGTTTCTTGCCGATGAGATGCCGGTAACGCGGGTCATCCGGGTGCACCGCCACGGCTTCGTCGCCAAGCATGGTTTCCGGGCGCGTGGTGGCGACAACGACATCGGTACCATACCGGATATGCCAGAGATGACCCTGCGTTTCGGTCATGATAACTTCTTCGTCGGACAGCGCCGTGCGACCGGCGGGATCCCAATTGACCATGCGTTTGCCCCGGTAGATAAAGCCTTTTTTATAAAGGTCAACGAATGTGCGGAGAACGGCTGCGGAATACGGCTCATCCATCGTGAAACGTTCCCGGGTCCAGTCGCATGAGCAGCCGAGTTTTTTGAGTTGCTGGACGATAATGCCGCCGTGTTTCTCTTTCCATTCCCAGACTTTTTCGAGGAACTTGTCGCGGCCGAGATCGTCGCGGTGTTTGATGACGCCTTGTTTGCGGAGCGTTTTCTCGACGACGGTCTGTGTGGCGATGCCGGCGTGATCGGTACCGGGGAGCCAGAGGACTTCGTAGCCTTGCATTCGTTTACGGCGGGCAAGGATGTCCTGCAGCGTGTTATTGAGCGCGTGACCCATTGTGAGGACGCCTGTGACGTTGGGCGGTGGGATGACAATGGAGTAGGGCAGTTTCGTTGAGGACGGGTTCGCTGTGAAGTGGCCTTTGCTGAGCCAGTCGGCGTACCATTTGTCCTCGACGGTTTTCGGATCGTAAGCTTTGGAAATCTCGATGCCCATGACAGAGTGGTTGTAACGGAGTGCGTGCGCCAATTCAACAACAGAAGCACAGCGTGACAACCGGACAGGTGAT
>JBAXAT010000145.1:0-5118 GCA_037142335.1 Verrucomicrobiota bacterium
TGAGGCCGTTGAATTGGCTGCGGAGTTCCGCCGCCACGATCTGCGAGCCATTGATTGGTTTGGTTGGGTCAAATGCCATGATTTTTTATAGTTGTACAGGCATCTTGCCTGTTTGTTTTAGTTATCCAGGCGTCCCGCCTGTTTGTTTTGTAAAAGCCAGCAACAGGCGAGACGCCCGTTCAACGTTACGGCACGATGATTTGCTGCGTGGGACTTGGTTGCGCCTCGCCGGCATCGTTGGCGGCCACAATATAAACCTTCACCGTCTGGCCGGTCGTGAAGCCCGCCAAATTTACCGTCAGATCATGCACCGCCTCTCGCGCCACAAAATCTTCATCCACGCCGACGATCTGCACAAATGGCCGGTACCGGGTGGCGCGCACCGCGCGCGGCCAAGTCACCACGATTTTGCCGGCCGTGCCCGGCGTTAATGTCAGCGCCGGCACCGGCATGGGCGTGTTGGGATCGGCCGGCATGCTGAGGCCAAACGCATGCCAGCGCGCATCATTGTCCGCCAGCAACGTGGCGAGTTCATTGATCAGGTCGTGCTCGCGTTTGCGCAGGTTATCGTACGCGGCATCGCGCGCCTGCTTGGCGGTGGTCTGCAACTCATCCTTTGTCGCCAACACATCCCGACCGGTTGACAATGCCTGAAACTGCGTCTCGGCATTGACCGCGGTCACATCCATGGCGGCGACTGCCTGTGCGGGGACAGTCGTGAAATACGTCTTTAACGACGCGCAGAGATTCAGCCGTTTTTCCTGCGTGGCCGGGACCGCCGTGGACAGGTCCGGGAAGCCGGTCGGCACCCACGCCGTGCTCCAACGGTTGCCGAGAAAGCGGATCAACACACTGCGCGCCGCGGCAAGGAACGCCGTGACCGTCGCATCAATCGCATGTAATGAGTCCATCGCGGTTTGCCGGTTCCCCCGGGCCGTGTTGAACCCGGCTTCGGAGTTGCGCAAGGCCGTGATGGATGCCCGGATGTCCACCTCTTTGATATGCTGGAGACCGACGTCCACCTCGTGATTGTGACAGCCGTCGGCCATATCTTCGCCGAGCGCGAGGAGATCATTTTCTACGGTTGGGACTCGATTGCCTGCCATATGCGTTCCTTTCTTGGGTTGGTTGCCTGTTCCCGGCGTGTCATAGTGGACGCCAGAATCGTAAAAAGCGGTTTCGTAATTGGGCATCGGTTCAACATTCTGTCTGGTTCCATGCCTGACCAAACATGGTAGCGGACGATAATCTTTCAGCACCGTAAAACGGTTTTACCCCACCAAAAGACAATCTTTCAGCACCACAAAACGGTTTTACCCCACCAAAAGATAATCTTTCAGCACCACAAAACGGTTGTACCCTGCCCAAAGATAATCCGTCACCACTGCCAAACGGTTTTACCCCACCAAAAGATAATCTTTTGGCACTGCCAAACGGTTTCCACCCACCAAAAGATAATCTTTCAGCACCACAAACGGTTCGAGCTGGGAAGAATTTACAAGTTTCCTCAGGGAAACGCCGATTTGCAGTGCTGGTGAATACCGTTTTCATCTGGGCGGCATTCAAGCACAGTCCCAACAAGGTTGCGTCTCACATCGTCTTAGTTTTATCTCACTTTGTGCACCGCCGTCCGCCGACGCCATCCCGACGATAATCCGCCGGCAAGCAGCCGGCCAGCCGCGCGAACGTCCGGTAAAATACCGGCACCGATTGGAAGCCGGCGGCGAACGCGACATTCACGACATTCTCGTCGCTGTCCAGCAACAGGACTTTCGCCCGGGCGACGCGTTGCTGGGCCAGATACTCCGGCACCGTCAACCCCACCGCCTGATTCCATTGTCGGCTGAAGACCGAGACCGACATGCCCGCGTGCCACGCCAGCACGGCGCGGGGCAACGGCTCGGCCAGATTGCGTTCAATGTACTCCTTGGCGCGGCGAATGCCCGCTGGTTCCCGGCGGCGCATCGCGGCGATCAGCCTGATAATCTGTTCGTGAAGTAGTTGCGCGAGGGCCAACAGCCGAGCCTGCTGCGACGCCAACGGCACTCCGTGTGGAATGATGGATGTTTTCATCCCGCACGATTGCCCCCACCCCGCCCCCGCAGTTCAAGCCGAAAACTAAAGTGCAGTGTTTTAGAAGCCGAGCCGTCCAGTTTTGCAACGGTCTTTCGCACCCGAATCAGAAGCCTTGTCGAGCTTGTTGAAAATCTATACAACTCAGATATGGAAAAAGAAGCAACTTGATCCATCTGCAAGGCCAACTACTATGAAAACACAAGCCATTGAACGACTTCGCTGCCCTGACTGCGGCATGAGTTATGAATCCCAATCATTACCAGAGCCAAATGAGATCGTGTGTCAGGTATGCCAGCACACTGTCAGATTGTTATCCGAAGCACCGACAGGCTTAAAAGAGAACAAGCTGCCACAAGCGCCGGTAGTAGCCTTAATCGGTTTAACTCTGTTCCTGGGAATCCTTGCGCTCCAATTCCCGTTTTTCCATTTTTTCCTCTTAGGGGCATTAGTTTTTGTAGCTGTCGAACGAATCCAAGTGCATGCCGCCTTTCGGTCTGCGAGCCTTGCCGGTTGGCATCGCTTGAAATATATGTATGCAAACTACGTGCAGGCCAACCGAGTGTTGCGGAGTGAACTTGCTGAGGCTAATGCCAGATATGAAAGAATCTCTCCCGAGCGCCGCGATTCACTTGCGGCAGAAATCCAAATTCTTGGGCAACTCCCAGTGCTACGGTCTGAAAAAGAGAATCTGCTGGAAACAATTACGAAGTTGAAATCTCGCGTGATTTCATTTGAAGAAGAAGAGTTGCTTCAATCTTTTGGTTTTTACCAGCCGCTCTATGATTGCGCTGATTCGGAGCAGTTCCGAAGGTTGCTAGATCAAGTTCGAGAACGACAGAAAGTAATGGTTCGAGAAAAACAAGCTTTGATCTTTGATAAAACGTTCTCAATTACTGGAGACAGGGCGGCAAGCAAGAAGATCGTGGGCAGTCTTGAGAAGTTAATCTTGCGCGCTTTTAATGGTGAATGTGATGCAACAATCGACAATGTAACATTCAGCAATTTTGATGCAATCAAAGCGCGTATCACCAAGTGCTACAACGATCTCAATAACTTATGTGAAATGGTCGGAGTAGCCATCACGCAGGCCTATCTAAACTTAAAAATTGAAGAACTACAGGTCTGTCACGAATACAAGATGAAGCTTAAAGATGAGCGAGAAGAACAACGAAAGATTCGCGAAGAGATGCGCGAACAAGCTCTGCGTGCCAAGGAAATCGAAGAAGCCGAACAGAAGATTAAGAAGGATGAAAATCATTTTAACGCCGCGATTGAAGATATCCGCGCTCGGATGCAACTTGCGGCCGAATCAGATCGTCAAGAGTACTTGAAGAAAATTCAAGAGTATAAAGACAAACTTTCTGGTCTTGAGAAAGCAAAAGTGGATGTTGAATACCGGAAAATTCATGCCCGTGCGGGACACGTATACATTATTTCAAATATCGGCTCATTCGGGCAGGACGTTTATAAAATCGGCGTATCACTGCGGCAGGATCCACAAGATCGAATTGATGAACTTAGTGGCGCTGCTGTTCCTTTTGAATTCGATGTGCACGCGAAAATTTTTAGTGAGGATGCATTCAGCTTGGAAAGTGCATTGCATCAGAAATTCGCTGATCGTCGCGTAAATCAATTAAATACACGTAAGGAATTCTTCCATGTCAAACTTGATGAGATCGAGCGTGTGGTGCGGACAAATCACAATACTGTCGTAGAATTTGTCAGAACTCCGAATGCAGAGGATTATCGCCTGACACTTGCAAAAAGTGGAAACCACGTGCCGGCACTAGACAAATAAGGCAACGCTTGAAGTGTGTTCCAGATTTTGTTGCGGTCTTTCGTCCCGACTTGCCACTCACAAGCCAGACCATCCAGAACTTACACTTGGTAGCTGGGAGAAGGCGCATGTCTAGTGACTGTGCGCCGGTCCCAGCAGCATCTACGTCACCGCCGCCGACCGGCGGTTTGCAAACGTGGTTGGCATTTGTTAGCGTGCCGGCATGAATTGGGTTGATTGGATTTGGGTGGTCGCAATCCTCGTCGGGATTGTGGGCGGGTTGCGCGGCGGGATGCTCAGCGAATTACTCCGGTTGGTTACCTGGGGATTGATTATCTTTGTAACGTTGAAATTCACGACGGCAATGCAGTTGCCGACGGT
This sequence comes from Verrucomicrobiota bacterium, assembly GCA_037142335.1. Taxonomy (GTDB): domain Bacteria; phylum Verrucomicrobiota; class Verrucomicrobiia; order Palsa-1439; family Palsa-1439; genus CAINDI01. The sequence continues at coordinate 4,235 of JBAXAT010000145.1, forward strand.
GATCGGCGTGGTGGTGGGGTTGTTGGTGGTGGCGTGGGTGATTCGGAAGTTGGTGTGTAAGATTGCCGGGCCGCCGGGCTTCTTGTCGCGGTTGGCGGGACTATTTCTGGGGATGGCGCGGATGGTGGCGTTGATGATTCTCTTGACGGTGGGCGTGGCGCGGTTGCACAGTGCGGCGTGGAGCCGGCTGGTGTGCGAGGAGTCGCAATGCGGCGCGACGGTGATGCTGTGGATTTACGGCTTGCCGGCCACAAATCAAATTCAACGAGCAATTTAAGCAACTGTGTCGGGACGCATTTCTGATCAAATCATCGAGCAGGTCCGCACCGCGAATGACGTGGTGGACGTGATCGGGGCCTACTTCCCTCTCAAAAAAGCCGGGGCGAACTTCCGGGCGCTCTGTCCATTCCACAAGGAAAAGACACCGAGCTTCAACGTGACGCCGAGCAAGCAGATTTGGCATTGCTTCGGCTGCGGTGCCGGCGGGGATGTGTTTAAGTTTGTGATGCAGTACGAGAGTCTGGATTTTCTCGCGGCGGTGCGGCGCTTGGCGGAACGCTCGGGGATCAAGGTTGAAGAAGAAACTTCGACCGGCCTGGCCGACCGGGGCGAGAAGGAGATGTTGTTTAAGCTGCACGACGAGGTGGCGGCGTTCTTTCAGGAGAGCTTGCGGTCGGCGGAGGTGGCAAAGAAGTATTTGGAGAAGCGCCAGATTTCGCTGGAGGTGGCACGGAAGTGGCGGATTGGTTATGCGCCGGACGCGTGGGACGGATTAATCCAGTGGGCGCGCGGTAAGAAGTACAAATCAGCTTTGCTGGAGGCCGCCGGGCTGGCGTTGCCGCGCGATGGCGGCGGGTTGTACGATCGATTTCGCGGTCGATTAA
>JBAXAT010000146.1:0-5105 GCA_037142335.1 Verrucomicrobiota bacterium
TTGAGGGTGGCGCGGGTTACCGGGGCGCGTTCTATAGTGGTCGCTGTCCGGGACTGGATTTCGAGCCGATGCAAGTGGAGTTTTGCCGGAAATCCCATTCCACTTCTGGAATGTTTTCAGGCACTACCGAAATCCTCGCTGGCGAGCCGCGCAGCGGGTCGTCAGTCGTTTCACTGCAAAGTAGGATACTTTGGGCTCATTCCCATTTTGTGCCGGTCGGCATGCAACCCCAAGAATGCAATAGATACATGTGACGACCAAAGCCCAAAAGAAAGAACTTATGGAGAAAACAAGCAAGCCATCGCCCAGCCATCGACAAAACCAAACAGGCAACAACTGATGCGGAAACATCAACACTCGTGCAACCGGCATGACGAAGTGCCCGAAAGGCGACCAAGCCAGCGTTCCGATGATGAAAATGACAACAACATAAGGACGACAGCGAGCCCAAAAACGATCGCTGGATGGAGTTTTTTCGCCGGCCAGTTAGTCATTATTAAATACTAACGTGAAAGCTCAGCGGCGGGGCGTAGCCCCGTTCGCTGGAGCGTTTGGTTGGGCGTTTACCCACCATTTCGCATGGTACCTGATCCGTCCTTGGCTTGTTTCTTGAACATCGGCGTATGGCAGAACAATCGCCTCTTGAGTTCTGATTCTTCGCATTGTTTCATCGTCGTAACCGGGTGCTGTGCGGGGCGGAAGGTGTGAGTATGCGATCCACACAACGATGTGCTCTCTGGATATCTCTTTCAAGCCTATGTCTATCGTGGAAGATCCCGATGGGCCGCTCCCGAGAGCAAACTTCCCGGCCACGGCGGATGATATCACACCGGGCGCCGGCTTGCTCTGCGGTTTGATATCGTGGGGCTTCAGGTAAAAAGATTCCTGGGTCTTCTGCTGAAGGCCCGGAATTTCCCACGAGAATTGCAGAAGTACGGTAGCCTCTTCAGGGGGGCAGACTTCAAACGGACACTCGTTGGTTCTCTCTCCATCGACCCGGACAGCGGTTGCAACAAAGCCGACAAATAGAACGAGTAGCACATTACGTGTTGTCACGGCGTTATCCATTGTCCTTCGCCCAACATATGTATTCGGCCATATTCGTGAGTCAAACTCTAACCGGTTGGAATGTCAAGAAACGCTTGATGGGCTGCGGGTTGGCGTGATTTGGGAGTGTAATATCGCTCCGACAAAAGCCCAACTGAGTATGGGTTTTGCCGGACTGATATTGAATGGATCCGCACCCGACCAGTATGCCGGCTATTGAAATCAGTCTAAACCTTGTATTTTCACGCTTTTTGTAGGCGTGGGGAGAATTTGAGCAAGCAACACTAAACAAGGCTTGGGAAACTGCCGCAATGGCACGGCAAGGAAAGGACAGCCTCTTCAGACTGAAGACAGGTTAATCGGCTTTGAGTAAAACCAACTTCAGCGCGTCGTCAATTGTTTTGACAAAGTGGAACTTAGTCTTCTTGCGAACTTCGGCGGGAATGTCGGCAAGGTCTTTGCGGTTTTGCTCCGGCAAGATAATTTCTTTCACGCCGGACCGGCTGGCGGCGAGGACTTTTTCCTTGATGCCGCCAACGGGCAGGATTTTGCCGCGTAAGGTGATTTCGCCAGTCATGGCAAAGGCCGGTCGAACCGGTTGCCCAGTTAAGAGCGAGGTGAGCGCGACCGCCATGGTGATGCCGGCGGACGGGCCGTCCTTGGGGATCGCGCCAGCGGGGACATGGACATGGAAATCGGTTTTCTCAAACGCGATATTTTCAAGCTTAAGTTGTTTGGTGTGGGAGCGGATGTAGCTCAAGGCGGCTTGGACGCTTTCGCGCATGACTTCGCCGAGCGAGCCGGTGAGGATGAGCTGGCCTTTGCCGGGCATTTGGGTGGCCTCGATAAACAGAATGTCACCGCCGACGCTGGTCCAGGCGAGGCCGAGGGCGATGCCCGGCTCGGTGCTGCGCTCAACGCGGTCGTGAAAATATTCCGGTCCACCCAGGAAATCCTTGAGACTAGCGTGGGTGACGGTAACGGACTTGGCACGCTTTTCGACGATTTTGCGAGCAGTGCGCCGGCAGATAGTGGCGAGGCAGCGTTCGAGGTTGCGGACCCCGGCTTCGCGGGTGTGGAGGCGAATGATGTCCGCCAGCGCGGCCGGCTGGATGGTTAACTGGGAAGCTTTCAAGCCGTGTTCGGTGAGTTGCCGGGGGATGAGGTATTTGCCGGCAATGTGAAGTTTGTCTTCTTCGGTGTAGCCCGGTAACTCGATGACTTCCATTCGGTCGCGCAATGCCGGTAAAATCGGTTCGAGTAGGTTGGCGGTGGTGATGAACATGACGTGCGACAGGTCGAACGGCAATTCAAGGTAGTGATCGGAGAACGCGTTGTTTTGCTGCGGGTCGAGCACTTCAAGCAATGCCGAACTGGGATCCCCCCGGACATCGGCGCCGACCTTGTCAATTTCATCGAGCATGAAAACTGGGTTATTACTTTCGACGCAGCGCAAGCCTTGGAGGATACGACCCGGTAACGCGCCGATGTAGGTGCGCCGGTGGCCGCGAATCTCGGCTTCGTCGCGGACGCCGCCGACAGAGAGGCGGACGAACTTGCGACCGAGCGCGCGGGCGATGCTCATGCCAAGGGAGGTTTTGCCGACACCGGGCGGGCCGACGAAACAGATGATCGGGCTTTTACCCACGCTCGCGGCTTGGCCGCTACCACTTTTTAACTTCAATACGCTCAGGTGTTCGAGGATGCGCTTCTTGACGTGCTCCAAATCGTAATGATCTTCATCAAGGATGCGTTTGGCGAGGGTGATATCGAGCTTGTCCTTAGTGTGTTTGCTCCACGGCATGGCAATTAGCCAGTCAAGGTAGGTGCGGGCAACGGTATATTCGGCTGCGGAAGTCGGGATGCTGGCGAGCCGGTCGAGTTCTTTGGTGGCGACTTTTTGGGCTTCGGCCGGCATTTTGGCGGTTTCAACTTTTTGGCGTAGTTCGGAAATCTCAGTGCCACCATCCGCGCTTTCGCCGAGTTCTTTTTGGATTTGCTTGAGTTGTTCGCGGAGAAAATACTCGCGTTGACTCTTACTCATCGCGGTACTGACTTTACTCTGAATCTCGCTGCCGAGCTTCAGCACTTCCAACTCTCGTGTGAGCAGTTCGCCGAGGAAATTTAGGCGAAGCCGGACATCAGTTAGTTCCAGTAACTTTTGTTTTTCTTCGAGCGAGAAATTTAAGCTGGCGGCAATGACATCCGCCAACTTGCTTGGCTCATTGATGTTCAGAACTGTGATCTTGAGTTCGTCTGGCAAGGCCGGTGTCAGGCTAACGATTTCTTGAAATTGTCTACCAGCATTGCGCTGGAGTGCGTCGAGTTCGATCCCGGCTTGCGCTTCATCTTTGAGCGGAATTACCTTGGCGATGAGGTAGGGTTTTTCGTTAGCGATGCCGGTAATCTTCATCCGCGTCAACCCCTGAATGAGTACGCGAACACTTTCATCTGGCAGCTTGAGCATTCTGACAACACGGGCAACACAGCCGATTGTCTTGAGCTGGTCGAGTTGCGGATGCTCGTCGTCAGGTCTTTTCTGAAGCGTTACGCCAATCAGCCGGTCGCCGGCAACAACGTCATCCACTAACTTAATCGAATGCGCGCTGTTCACCAGTAATGGCGCGACCATGAATGGAAAAATTACCACGTCGCTCAAAGGTAAAATGGGTAATTGCGATGGAAGATTCGCCGCGGCAAGTTGTTTGCTGTCGAGCGTTGGTGAAATTAGCTGTTGCGGATCGCTCATATAATCCAACCGCGTTTACGATGCGCTGACGCCCCGGTCGGTTGCAAGCAGATTCTGACAGCCGCTAGGACGGCTGCTGGATGATGACGGTAACGGTGGTGTGGTCGGAATGCTCCGTTTTGGGCAGCTCGACGTGCAAAAAACCGTTATGAAACGTGGCCCGGACTTGGTTGCCATCTACCGTGCGTGGGATAACGATGCGGCGCTCAAAAAAACCATAGTCGATTTCCATTTGACGGAACGAACAGCGCTGTTGCTTCTGCCGGCACGGGTCCCGCCGGTAACCTCGCACCAATAGTAAGCGGTCATCCAAGGTAATCTCCAAGTCTTCGCGTTCGATCCCCGCCAATTCCATCTTCACACACAAAAGATCGGTAGTTTCGTAAACGTCACAATTGGGCGTCCAAGTGGTCTGGCTGGTCGTATCTGAAAAAGTCAGATATGCAAAACTCTGCGGCGCGTTACCGGTTAAATTCTTGGGCATCAAGACTCCAGTTGAATGCAGAAACGATAGCCGATTTTACAAAAAACGCAAGGGAGCCTTTTGGATTGCTGCGCTGACCACAAACGCCTAAACTTCCGGGAATGCGATTGGCTTTGGCGCAATTGAATACGACCGTTGGCGACCTGTCCGGAAACTGCGCGCGCCTTCGTGACGCTTACCGGCGGGCAGTTGCGGCGGGCGCGGACTTGATGCTCGCACCGGAATTGACGATTACCGGTTATCCGCCGCGCGACCTGCTCGCCAAACGCCGATTTGTGCAGGACAACCTCCGCGCGCTTGATGAATTGGCCGTCGACGTCGGCGCGACCGGCTTGCTCGTCGGATATGTTGACATCAACCAGCACCGGCCCGGCCGCGATTGCCTCAATGCCGCCGCGCTCATTCAGCATGGCAAGATTATTGCGCGACGGTACAAGACGTTGCTGCCGACTTACGACGTATTTGACGAAGACCGGTATTTCGAGCCGGCTGATACGAACACCGTTATTGAGTTTGCCGGTACTAAAATTGCGGTCACGATTTGCGAAGACGTTTGGAACGCGCAGGATGACTGTTCAGCCCGTCTTTACCGGCGTGATCCGGTGGAGGAACTGGTCACGACCGGTAAGCCAAGCCTCATCCTGAACATCTCCGCCTCACCATTTCATTTCGGCAAAGCCGCGCTCCGGCGTGACAGGCTTCGCGCCGTGGCGGCAAAATATCGTGTACCATTGGCTTACTGCAATCTCGTCGGCGGCAACGACGAACTGGTGTTTGACGGCCAGAGTCTGGTGTTCGATGCCGCCGGTAACCTGCTCGCACAAG
>JBAXAT010000147.1:0-5082 GCA_037142335.1 Verrucomicrobiota bacterium
GGGGCGCTGACGCATTTCAATACAAAGATTGATTTATGGACACAACGTTCATCTACCGATGCTGAGGCGGTGATGCAGTATGTCAATGACCGGACCACAACAAACGACATGGTAGTTGCTCCAAAACAGATTTACTGGCTTGTGAAGACACCGAAGAAAAGCATGCTGACTTATTGCGCTAGATATAAAGGTGTCGACAATGATATGCCGGTGCCCACACACATTCCTGAAGAGCTGTATTGGTTTGATCCACGGTTGGAAAATGCAAGGTTTGTCGTGATGGAATATGGAGCTGAAACAATTGCGTTGCCAGATGGCCGCAGGGGACAGTTGCCGATGGGGATTGACGCAGTGTACACTGTACCGGTGTTGCGTGGTGTGAAAGGAATTATTCAACAAATGCAAAAAGAAAACTGGCCAGTAGTAAAACAGCAGGGTGCCTACCTTGCGTTGGCCAACCCGCGATTTGTGGAGGTAACGAAATGAATAAGACCCTTGTCATCATTCCGACGTACAACGAAAAAGAAAACGCCAAAGAGATTATTACGGCGGTACTCAGTCAATCGGCGACAGTTGAAGTGCTGATTGTGGATGACGGCTCGCCGGACGGTACCGGTGACATTGTTGCGGCAATGCAGAAGACGGAGCCGCGAATTCATTTAATGCGACGAGCCGGTAAGCAAGGTTTGGGCACGGCGTACATTGCCGGATTTAAGTGGGCGCTGGAGCGCGATTTTGCGTTCGTGATGGAAATGGATGCCGATTTCTCACATAATCCACAGGAAATCCCTAACTTTTTAAAAGCTATTGAATCTTCCGATCTCGTGCTGGGGTCGCGTTATATCGGAGGCGTTGCGCGGGTTGTGAACTGGCCGTTGAAACGGCTCGCACTGAGCAAAGGCGCATCGTTGTATGTACGATTGATTACCGGTTTACCGGTGATGGATCCGACGGGTGGATTTAAATGTTTCCGCCGGCAAGTGTTGGAAGGTTTGGGGTTGAACGAAATCCGCTGCAATGGCTACGCATTTCAAATCGAGTTGTCGTACAAGGCTTGGTTGCGCGGATACCGGGTGTGCGAAATTCCAATTACATTTGCTGACCGCACCGCCGGTAAGTCAAAGATGTCTGGTAATATTGTTCGCGAGGCATTGTGGATGGTGTGGTCGATGGCGGCACAGCACGGGTTTCGGCGTCGGCCATTTGCCAAGACGTAACGGCAATGGAATCTGAAGCACCTTCTAAACCGGTAGTAAGCCGGGCGCGGTTCTATGCGCGCCGTGATTGGCTGGCGGCGGCATTGACCGGCGCGGTAGCGTTCATTGTTTACCTGTGTTCGCTTGCTCCAAGTGTGACGCTCGATGATTCCGGCGCGTTGACGACCGCGGCATTCCAGCTCGGCGGGCCACATCCGCCAGGCTATTCATTGTGGACCATCAGCGCGTGGTTGTGGTGGCATCTAATTCCATTCGGCAACATCGCGTGGCGGCTTAATTTATTTTCAGCGGTGACCAGTGCGCTGGCGAGTGGACTGATGGCGTTGTTGATTTCCAAAAGCGGTCGCACAATGGGTGTGCGGGCCGGTTTTTTTCAGGCTGAGCTAAGCCGAGCGGTCATGGAATGGTTGGTATTAGCGTGTGCTTGCAGTGCGGGACTGATGTTGGCGTTTAGTCCGGCAGTGTGGAGCCGCGCGGTGGCACCGGCAGCGACCGGATTGAATGTGCTAGTGTTGACGGCGATGTTGGTAGTGCTGTACCGGTGGGGTTTTCAACCGGAACAACGCCGGTGGCTCTGGGTGGCGGGATTACTGTGGGTGTTAGGCGTGGCGAACGAGCCGACTTTGGGGTTACTGGTTGTGGCATTGCCGGCATTTGTCTGGTTGACTGACCGGCAACTCGGTCGCTGGCCGCTCACAGTAGCGCTGGTCGGGCTGGTTGCCGGGATTGGATTCTGGATTTTCAAGCCGGGTAGCCCAATTCAAGTGGACAGATTCGCATTGGTTGTATTGCTGGCGATTACCGCAGGTGCAGGGGGCTGGCTGTGGATTCTCTGGCGACCTGGTACGATCAAATTTAACCGGTGGATGCCGGTCGGTGCTAGTGTATTGGTGATCATCTTCAGTTTGGCGTTATACGGTTTTCTGGCGTACCTACAAGCACAGTTCAACATCGTTTTTGTGTTACTAGCGCTGCCGGTGGTATTTTTCTTTCTCGATTTAGCTGACCGCGATCGGGTGTGGTTGCAGTTTTTGTTGCTGGCGTTTTTGTGTCTTGGACTCGGTTATCTGTTTTTGACAAATCAGACGGTTGATCAGCTGCGCACACTTGCGACACAACTTTGCTTTCTGCCGGGCAGCTGTCTGTATGTTTTCTGGATTGGCTACGGAACATTGTTGTTGCTCGGCTTTTTTTTCACGGCGCGGCCGCAGTTTCAGGTGGCGGTCTTCCCGGTCGCAATGCTCGTGTTGCTCCTGCCGATGGTCGCGCTTTGGCGCAATGGCGCTACCACTGAACAATTTACACACAACTTCGGTTACCGGTTGGGTTATCTATTGTTCGAGCCCGGTGGTGAATACCCTGAGATGAATCATTCAGCCGTGTTGTTCGGCGGCACTATCCCCGGCCAAAGTGTCGCGGCGCATATGGTTTTTGTCGAAAGTTTTGCTGCAACGCGCGCGAAAACACACGACGCAAAACGTTTGGCAGATGACGAATTTGATCGGCGTGATGTCTATCTGGTGGCGGCGAATTCACTGATAGACGAAGTCGATTTACGCAGTCTTCGCGCTAGGTATAGTGCTGTTGGCCGTAAAGAAGTTTACCCACCCAAACCACTGTGGCTACCGTCTGAAGCAGATGTTCAACGTGTTTACCGGCAGTATTTGGATGATTTTAAAAGCCGTGCTCCGTTGCCTGGTGAAAATGTGACTGCCGACAAGGACGGCCGTATTCACGTGCAGGGTGCGGCCAGTCTGATAGCTGTCAACGGCTTGGTTGCGCGTGAGATTTTCGAGCACAACAAAGACCGTCATCCTTGTTATGTCGAATGCGCTTATGTTTTTCCGTGGATGTATCCATATCTGGAACCGTATGGTTTGATTTTTAAACTCAATCCCGAACCGGTTCCAGCGCTTGTGGATGCCATTGTTGCGCGTGACCGGAGCTACTGGGAAATATTGAGTGACGATTTATTAAGTTCCGCCAAATTCCGCCACGATGCTGCCGCGCGAAAAGTTTTTTGTCAACTCCGCACGGCGCAGGCGAGTCTGTATGCTTACCGGCAAATGTGGGCCGAGGCAGAAATTGCATTTCAGCAGGCGCTCCAGATTTGTCCCGATAATCCTGATGCGACTTATCGGTTTGCGCAGTGCTATGTCGACCAACAACGCTGCAATGACGCGCTTGAATTACTCGATGCTTACCGGCACCGCGTTCCACGTGAGCCCGCGATTCAGCAAGCGATTGCGCAAGTCCGTCAACGCCGTGCCGACCTTGATAGGATTAGCGACCTTGAGCGCCAGCACGCGCTTTATCCTGACAATCTTGACACCGCTCTGCCGCTTGCGCGCGCCTACGCCGCGACGCAACGCCTCGACCGGCTTGACGCAATCGTGAAAGAATTGCTGGCGTTGCCGGTGTTATCAGAGCGCGAATTCTTCAGCTTGATTGACCTTAATGCTCGGCTCCGGCGGACTGACAAGACGTTGGAGTTGCTCGGCCAATTCACCAAGCGGTTCCCAGCAAATTCGATCGGCTGGTTCAATCTCGCGCTCATCCACGGCGCGCACGGCAATTGTGCTGATGCCTTGCCGGCGCTTGAGCACGCGCTGGCGCTTGATTCGCAACTAGTCGCCGCCGCGCAGCAGGACCGGCGGCTAGATTATTGCCGCAGCCTCATTCAAAATCTTCGCGTGAATACTTCACCGACTTCCAACAAGACAGCGTCCCCATTCATCCGCATCCAGTGAGCGCAACTGGCTATCGGTAACGCGGTTTTTCACTAATAAATAGTACGTGTCGTACACAATTATAAGTCATGCCGGTATAAAACACCTTGAAACTTGGCATATTCCATGCTTCTTACAGGTGTACAGGTATGAAGTCAGCAAAGACCAAATCTGACACCGAACGCGCGAACGTGTTACGCGAACTCCGTCGCGCAATTGTGGCCGGCGCCACGTGGCGCTACGATCAGTTGATTGCGCTTGCCGGCGCAGCTGGCGTTACCGACGATGAAATTGATCTTGCTGCCACGGCGGCAGTCCGTGATTTGCTGTCCGGTGCCGAACATCCGGTTACCGGTCGCGAACTGACTCAACCCCGGCTTGACTCGTAGCCGCCGGTGATTGAAGAATCCAATTAGCAGCGGCGCTGATATCTGTCGCTACTGAATCAGGTTTGACATCGCCTTCGGTAAGCGTTTCTTTGCCGGCACCAGTTAAAACTAATACTGTCCGCGTGCCGGCATTCCGGCCGCATTGAATATCACTCGCCCGGTCGCCGATCATAAAACATTGCGCTAAATTCAAACCGTACTTCGCCGCTGCATCCAGCAATGATTTTGGTTTTGGTTTCCGGCAATCGCAATTGTCCTCCGGATGATGCGGGCAAACATAGTACCGGTCAATTTTCGCACCCGCCGCCGCAAACTTTTGATCCAGCAAAGTGTGAATTTCCTCGACGGCTTCTCGTGTAAAATATCCGCGCCCAAAGAATGAGCCAGACCCCCAGCAAAGCTCCGGATGAGGGACGGGCTCCAGTTGGAGCCGAGGCAACTGCCGCACCCGCGGCTGCACCATCCCAACCAGGGGGGGGCATGACCCACCTTGTCCTCGAACTCGTCCGGCCTTATCGCGGATGGTTAACCATCGTCTTCGTCGCCATGCTCATCGAAACCGCCATGAGCATCGCCGCGCCCTGGCCGTTAAAGATCATCATTGATAACGTAGTCGGAAAACACAAGCTGCCCGAGTTCCTGGGGTGGCTGCGCGATTTCTCCTACGGCGAGCACACGCTGGCCCTGGCCGGGGTGGCGGCGGGTGGCGCCGTGCTGATCGCCTTGATCGGCGCGATCGCCGGCTAC
>JBAXAT010000148.1:0-5080 GCA_037142335.1 Verrucomicrobiota bacterium
GGCTGGAGAAGGTCCCAAGGGTTCGGCTGTTCGCCGATTAAAGTGGCACGCGAGTTGGGTTCAGAACGTCGTGAGACAGTTCGGTCCTTATCCACTGTGGGCGCAGCAGACGTGAGGGATTTGTTCCTTAGTACGAGAGGACCGGGAACAACGCACCTCCAGTATTCCGGTTGTCATGTCAATGGCAGTGCCGGGTAGCTGTGTGCGGAAATGATAAGCGCTGAAAGCATCTAAGCGCCAAGCATTTCCCAAGATTACGTCTGACGGTCGCAAGACCCTAAAGGCTCGGGGAAGACTACCCCGTTGATAGGCCAGGTGTGTAAACGCAGCAATGCGTGAGCTGACTGGTACTAATTAGCCGTGAGGCTTGATCACTTAAATTTTCCCGCAAGGGACAATTAGTGATTTACAAACCAGCAAAGTCGAAGTTGCCAGCTCCTGTATGCAATAATCAGAGAATCTTGTTCTTTGATGTACTGTGATTACGTGTTTGCATGTAGTCAAACCATCAGAAAAATTTCCTGGTGGCATTACCGCAGCGGTCCCACCCGTTCCCATCCCGAACACGGCCGTGAAACGCTGCAGGGCCGATGGTAGTGCTTGTATAGCTTGTGCGAGAGTAGGTCGCCGCCAGGGTTAAATTAAAACAGGCGCGTTGGAGTTTTCCAGCGCGCCTGTTTCTTTTTCTCACAAGGCTTCGTGACGTGCTTGCTCTAATCTGACAAAGTAGTCGTCGTAAGCGCTCCTGGAAGCGCCGGAAGTATGATCGCGGCGTCGATTTCAGCTTTGATAGCGATAATTTTTTCTGCAGTCGGCGCGGTGCCTAGTCGCATGTGTCCCCAATGCAGTCTCGGCATTGAACGGGATAAGGTGTACTGTCCGGACGCCCAGAGTTCGATCCAGCGTCGTGCTTGAGAGTGATCTTCAGTGGTCGCCAAATCTATCCAGCGTGCGCCCATCATCGTGGCTGCCATGTCATCAAGATCGAAGTAGTTGTTCTGGCTTTGCATATCAATCCGTTCCTTGGTGACGGCAGCCCTTCGCCCAACATCCCAGTAACCTTCGAAGGTGCCACCACCGATAAAATGTTGTGCTTTATCATTCTGACCTTGAAAATGCGGATTGCCACCGCCTCGTATCCACAACCACAAACCGCCAAACATCGATCGGGCGGCATCGTCAATCCGGAGCTTCGGGTTTTTAGCCGTTTCGCCGATGACTGTTGTACAAAGCTCTGCAAAGATCCGGTCAAAATCGAATCCGCGTTTTGCCAACACTGCAGCGTGGTCAGCAAACTTCCGATCATTAGCAACAATGTTTTGCCCGGGAGATATGGTTGCGGCCTGCATCAACCCTGCGTATAACCCCATCAAGAGGATGAATATCAGAACTTTCGGGGTTGAGAGCATGCCATTATAATATCAGTTTTTAGCGACTTAACAAATCGGCGGCACCACTGTGAACGCGCCGCCAAGCAATTTTTAATATCTCTGGCCGTAGTTAGAGTCCGGCCCGGAGCAGCATGGCCATCAACCAGTCCGCGCCATGCCATCCTAGCTTTGCCGGGACACCCCCACGGGTGACTACCACCTTACCGATAACCTCAAATATGATTACCTCCAGTGCGTCGGCGAGAAAGCGATTGTGGATCACGATTGACGCCGACGATTGTGCCAGCAATTGCCAGGCTACAAGTTGTTGGCTGACTTGTTCGGCCGCATCAGCGTCTGGTGACAATAGCCATACCGCATAAGTCCATTCTGGCGATGCGAGATCAGCTTCAACCATAATTCCCATAACTCGGTCGCGGAGACTATGTGGTAACAAGTAGCCGGGGTTCGGCAGTAATACGAGCGCGTATAGTGGCTCTACAGTTTGCTTCCGCAGATACCGTAAATCCCTTTGCCGCAGTGATTGGACTAGGCGATCACGCTGTTGGATCAACACCGGCGATCCATAACTATGTCCATCCGCATGACCGAGCAATGTAAGCCATTTATCGAATGTGTCTGCAAACGGCAAGTTCGAAACACGCGGATGCGCCGCTTGCCAATTCTGTGCAACCGCGAGTGTCTCTGGCTTTTGCTCGAATGACTGCACTACCGTTTCATAAATCGTATCGCCAGACTTGCGATACGTGATAATCACCAGCGCAGGTTCACCGGAGTTATCAGTATAAATCGCCGCTGGTTGCCGTAGGGCTTCAGTCACTGCCATCACCAAACGATCGCTTGACCCGCGAAGACTGGTCAGTAGTTCGAGAAATTTGGGTGGAACTGGCTTGTCAACCACGACCGGTGACGGTGACACCGTTAGTTGCGATAGGTATTTCTCAAACGCCATTGGTTGCCCGTCGCTAAAAACTGGTGTGTCTGGCTCGCGTTGTCGAATGGGCAACAACTCGTAAAGATGACGGTTGAGTGCGCGGGCGTCCACATTAGCCATGATAGTAACACCCAGTCGCTCCTCATCGAGACGGCGCGCCAGGTCGTAGGCAATCCCCATGCGCTCCAATCGCCTGACTAATTGTTGTTCGCGCAGAAATCGCTCTGTCTCCGCAAGCTGGGCTATACGCTTCCTCGCGGGTTCATCCGGCAGTCGTTGCGCTGCTTGCAGCCAGGAATCATAATCCGCGGTAAAACTCGACCGCTGTACCGACGCATACACCTCAGTTAGTAATGCGAATACCATATCCTGATTTCGCAATTCATTAACTAGATTGGCAGTTGGTCGCGTGGCGACCGACTGGGCCGATGCGCGCGGCAACATCCAGCTGACCAATGAAATCAACCCAACACCAACTAGGAATTTTTGCGCCGCTAATACCGCAATTCGGTGCTTCATAGTAGCCATCCTCTCTCAATCAGAAAGCTACTTATGAATTTGACCTCTGTCTGTCAGTAGAACCGGTGGATTTTGTTGTCCACCGGCAGAAGGACATAACGAATCGGCACCAGTGGCATGATTAGAGAACTGTCGGTCGTGATTTTGTCGATACGGTTACAGCACCGGCCCAGGACGAGTCATCTGAATAGCGGCTTTAAGGACTGCATTGGCGTCGCGAAGATGGAGTTTCTCCTTGATGCGGTTCCGGTAGGTTTCAATAGTACTTACATCGAGTCGAAGTATGGCCGCAATCTGGCGCGGCGTGTGGCCGGCTCCGAGTAATTGAAATACCTGTAATTCCCGGTCCGTCAGTTCCGACAAGACCGGACCCGTGCGCCGCGGGGTATGGCCGACGACACGCGCCGCTAGTGCGCATGCGCAACTCTCACTCAGATACACTTCACCGCTGAGCAGACGACGGATGGCGGTAATGATGTTGCGCGTGGCCTCCTGCTTGTGGATATAACCTTGCGCGCCGGCACGCAGCACGCGCTCCGCATACAATGATTCATCGTACATCGATACGACAAGCATCAACAACTTTGGATATTTCGCGTGCAAATCCTTGATCAGGTCAATCCCATGTGACTCGCGTAACATCAGATCGATAATCACCAGATCCGTCTCTGTCGCGGCGGCTACTGCGAGTGCTTGTCGGCTGCTTTCGGCTTCACCACAAATACACAAGTCCGGTTCTTGCCGAATGACTTCAGCCAAGCGTTCGCGCACCATTGGGTGATCATCGACGATTAGAACTCGCGCTTGGTGTGACTGGCTGAAAGGTGATGTGGCTTGCGTCATGCTGGTTTATTAGTGGTCAGCTAATCGAGCGCCATGTACAGACAATGGCTGTCCCGCTAATCGGCAGCGCACCGACATCCAACCGCGCACCGATTAAGTTAGCACGGTATCGCATCAGGTGAATTCCCATGCCACCGGCTTGCTGCCAATTCTCCGGAAGCCCCACGCCGTCGTCCTGCACACTAAGACGCACCACGCCGTCCTCTCCATGTAAATCAATCACAATTTTGCTGGCACTGGCATGCCGCGCTGCATTCATAGCGGCCTCCTGCGCAATCCGGTAGAGGTTGTTGGCCACCAGCCGCTCATTCACACTAATCAACTTGTGAGAGCGAAACTCACAGCGAACCTTGAATTGTTGCCCGATATTCACTACCAGCTCATGCAATGCCGAGGTCAGACCTTCAGTTTCCAGCTTGACCGGATACAGCCCCCGTGCAAATTGACGGGTTGCGGTGATTGCCTGGTCGACTAGTTGCGCCAATTGCGTAGCGTCCTGGGCCTCAGGTGCGCCGCGCTCCCGAAGCCGTTGCTCCAGTAGGTTGGCGGCAAAAGCAGTGCTGATTAGATGTTGACAGAGGCCGTCGTGCAAGTCTTGACCAAGCCGGTTCAATTCCCGGTTGCTAATCTCTTGGACTTCTTTCTCCAACCGGCGGCGTTCTGTGATGTCGGTGACGACCGCCAACGTCCGGAACTTGCCGCCATCATCCAACGGACACAATGCGACATCCACTGGAAATTCACTGCCGTCTTTGCGGCACACCAACAATTCGAGGCCGGTGCCCATACGCCGAATATATGGCCGCTCTGTGAATTTAGCGACGTGTTGGCGGTGCATATTGCGGTAACGTTCAGGGATCAACACATCCAAGGGGTGCCCTACTAACTCTGCCCGGCTATATCCGAATGCGGTTTCCGCCTGCATATTAACCCGGTCAATTAGCCCTCGTGTGTTGACTATAATGAGGGCGTCAGGTCCTGCTTCAAAAACATCATCCGCGAAGGTTTTTGTGTCGATGCGCCGGCTCATTAATGCAAACTGTAAGCCGGTCTGGATTCCTCGACAAGCTCAGATTGCCAACCGTTTGCTAGTCAGTAATGTAGAATGTAACGGCGAGCTGATTTCACTGTTGCGTTGCAGCGCGCAAAGTGTTGTGCATCAGCTCTGCAATTGTCATCGGTCCAACACCACCTGGTACCGGTGTAATCAGCGAGGCTTTTTCACTTACCGGTCCGAAATCC
Source organism: Verrucomicrobiota bacterium (assembly GCA_037142335.1). Lineage (GTDB taxonomy): Bacteria > Verrucomicrobiota > Verrucomicrobiia > Palsa-1439 > Palsa-1439 > CAINDI01. Next base: position 4,930 of record JBAXAT010000148.1, read on the forward strand.
ACATCACCAACGAGCCGGTAACCTTTTTCAGTCGTTTTGTCTTCAATACGATTGATACCGACATCAATCACTACTGCGCCGTCCCGGACCATGTCAGTTTTCACAAAACGTGGAACACCTATGGCTGCCACCAAAATATCGGCACTGCGAC
>JBAXAT010000149.1:0-5073 GCA_037142335.1 Verrucomicrobiota bacterium
GCTAGTGCGCGAGACGGAAGTATCGGTCACACATCTCGTGCAGCCGTATTTTGTGCGGTCCGGCCAAAATATTCGCCAGCCAATCGGCTCTATGCCTGGACAATTTCAACTGTCGATTGATCAGCTTGTCCGGGAAGCTGAACACGCCTGCCGTCTGGGCGTACCGGCGGTAATTTTGTTCGGCATACCAGATCGGAAAGACGAACGCGCCAGTGGCGCCTACGCGGCCAACGGCATTGTTCCGAAAGCGGTGCGCGCCTTGAAGAAGGCGTTGCCGGAGTTGCTGGTCATTACTGATGTTTGTCTTTGCGAATACACCAGCCACGGTCATTGCGGCGTGGTCCGGAATGGAAAAGTGCTCAACGATCCGACGTTGGTGTTACTAGCAAAATCGGCAGTGGCGCACGCGGATGCAGGGGCCGACATTATCGCACCGAGTGACATGATGGATGGGCGGGTGGCGGTAATTCGCGCAGCTTTAGACAAGGCCGGCCATGCCGACACACTAATCATGAGTTATGCCGCGAAGTTTGCGTCGGCCTTTTACGGGCCGTTCCGGGACGCCGCCGAAAGCCCACCCCAGTTTGGCGATCGGAAAACCTACCAGATGGATTTTGCCAATGCTAACGAGGCACTCCGGGAAGTTGCGCTTGATATTGCTGAAGGTGCCGACATTGTGATGGTTAAGCCAGGTCTGTCGTATCTTGATTTGGTCTGGCGTGTGAAAGAAAAGTTTGGCTACCCAGTTGCCGTGTACAACGTCAGTGGCGAGTATGCGATGCTCAAAGCGGCTGCTGGTAACGGTTGGCTCGATGAGAAGCAGGCGGTATTAGAAATGCTGACCGGCTTTCGGCGGGCCGGCGCAGATATTATTGTTACATATTGGGCCACCGCCGCTGCCCAGTGGCTGAAGTAAGACCGCTTACTTTACGCCGCTGAGCTTGACAGCGACTAGCGCGAGCACTACCAGCGCGAGGACTCCTAGTCCGAGGATAACCCAAACCAGTGGATTACGCTGGTTGCTTTTCTTTCTGGCAAACGGCGAAGCGGAGCCAAATGTCGGCGGCGGAACACTGCCGGTACCCACTTGCGTCAGATCAATACCGGTTTGCACCGGCGGCAACGGCTGGCTGGTTTTTTTGGCGTCGGATTCAAATCGCATTTCGACAGAACCAAGACGAACTTGGTCACCGTTGTTGATTTTGGATTCGACGATGCGTGTGCCGTTGACGCGCGTGCCGTTAGTGGAATTGAGATCGCGCAGTTTGAACTCTCCGTTTTCGGTGAGTAACATGGCGTGGTGATGGGAAACGGTGCCGTCTTCGAGGCGAATAAGGTTATCAAGTGCACGTCCAAGAGTGCAGCGCTCATCAACGATGTCGATGACTTTCCCTTCAAGAATACCAGATAAAATATGGAGCTTTGGCATCGGTCGTTATTTCCCTTATCTGTCGCGAACGCAGTGCATTATGCCAAAGCCCGCAGTCAAGTCAATGGCAATCTCACGGCATCACATGCGGAGTCGATCACGTAGGCAGCTATACCGGTCTGAGGTCTTGTTGTTGCTGACGGCGATGGCGAGTGCTTTTTTAGAGCCGATGAGAACGACCAGCTTCTTGCCGCGAGTGATGGCGGTGTAGAGCAGGTTGCGCTGGAGTAAAACATAATGCTGCGTCAACAATGGCACAATTACGGCCGGGTATTCATTACCCTGCGATTTGTGGACGCTAATGGCGTAGGCCGGCACGAGTTCATCGAGGTCGGTGAAATCATATTGGACATCTCGGCTATCAAACTCGACCACGAACTCCTGTTCAACTAGGTCGAGCTGTTTGATTCGTCCGAGGTCGCCGTTAAACACATCTTTGTCGTAATTATTACGGATCTGCATCACCCGGTCGCCAACCCGATAGGTTCGCCCATAACGCTGCAAGGACGGACCGGTCGGGTTCAGCGTGATTTGTAGTTCCCGGTTCAGGTTTTCCGATCCGCAAACGCCCTTGTGCATCGGCGTGAGCACTTGTGCTTCCAAACCAAATTTGCGCGGCACCCGGTCGCTGCACAATGTCTTGATTGTCGCTAAGACTTTATCGGGGTCTTCTTCGTGGATAAAAAAGAAGTCGCTCTCCGCCGGCGCATCAAGCACCGGTAAGGCGCCAGTATTAATTCGGTGGGCATTGGTGATAATGAAGCTGGACTTGGCTTGCCGGAAGATTTCCGTCAGCCGCACCACCGGGATGACCGCTGATTCGATCAGGTCGTGGAGAAAGTTACCGGGGCCGACCGACGGCAATTGATCTACGTCGCCAACGAACACCACCGACGTACTAGCCGGGATTGCCTTCACAAGCTGGTAGGCGAGGGGAACATCGAGCATCGAACTCTCATCAATGATCAGTAAATCGCACTTGAGCGGCCGGCGCTCGTTGTGGGTGAACCCGCCTTCATGCGGGGCGTATTTAAGCAGACGGTGAATTGTCTGGGCCGGGGTGCTGGTCGCCTCGCTCATCCGTTTCGCCGCGCGGCCGGTTGGCGCCGCCAGCAACACCGCGCATTTCTTCGCCTGCAAGATTCGGACGATGCTGCTGATGATGGTTGTTTTGCCAACACCCGGTCCACCGGTAATCACGCACACTTTTGATGTAAGCGCGATTTGCACGGCGTGTTTCTGAGCGTCAGCGAGGGCGATGCCGGTTTGTTGTTGGACCCACGCGAGTGCTTTTTCGAAATCAATCGGCGGTAACTCCAGCTTCGCGTGCCGCAAATCGGTCAGCCGCATTGCGACGCCGCATTCGGAACGGTGCAAGCCGGTTAGGTAGATGAAGTCTCCGTCGCAGACCGCATCGCCGCCGACCAATAGCAGCTCCAGCGCGGTTGCGACTGGTTTGATTTCCGTTTCCAGCAATTCGCAGGCATTCTGGATCAATTCTTCGCGTGGCAGGCAAGTGTGGCCGTCGCTGGTGGCACGTTCCAGTGTGTGCACGAGGCCAGCTTTTAACCGGTGAATCGAATCGGCGGCGATACCGAGTTTTGAGGCAATGCCGTCGGCCGTGCGAAAGCCGATGCCGGTAATGTCCTTTGCCAGTTGGTACGGATTTTCGCGGACGACGACGATGGCGTTTTCGCCATATTGCCGGAAGATTTTTGCCGCATGGGCGCTGCCAATGCCATGACCTTGCAGGAAGATCATGATGTTACGGATGCTTTTCTGCGTCGTCCACGCTTCCTTGATCCGCTTAGCGCGTTCCGGGCCGATGCCTTCCACTTCGCGCAGCTTACCGGAGAATCGGTCAATGACTTCCAGCGTGCGCTCGCCGAATTTCTCGACAATCCGGTCGGCAAACTTTGCACCAATGCCTTTGACAAGTCCGCTGCCGAGGTATTTTTGAATACCGACGATAGTGCGCGGCAAAATCGATTCGAATTTCTCGACGGCGAATTGCCGGCCAAACTGCTTGTGGTTGATCCACCGGCCCTGAGCGCGCACGGTTTCGCCGAGATTTAATGCTGCTAGATTTCCGACGATAACGACCGGCTCGATGCGGCCGCGACCTTCCGGCAAGAGCTGCGCGACGGTATAATGATTCTCCTCGTTGGTGTATAGAATCTTCTCGACCGAACCAGCGATCGTGTCGAGCGGTTCGGTCATGGCGTCGGTGGCACAACGACTTCAAAGCTGGAGCCGCGAATGCGACGTAGTTCTTCGTGCATGACGGGGATGCGTTCGTCGGGCGCGACGGAGATCGCCCAGTCAATACCATTGTCGGCGACGAACATGCCGTAGGTCTGGAGTCCCTTGAGAATGGTCTGCACCTCTGGCGAAAAACCGGTCACGTCGAAATCACGCCGCAGACGGATCCGTTCGCCCATCCGAGGTAAGTTCTCGTCCATAAGCTTGCTCGCGTAGTGCGTGGCCGGCGCAACATAAGCGCGGCGCGTGCGGCGCACAGTTACGCGCATAGCGTGTTCGATGACGCCGCGTTTGAGTTCGTCGTACCGGACGGTAGCCGGGAAAATGGGCAGGCCAGCGGCGTCGGCACTGGTCCAGCCATCAGGACGCAGTTTGTTGTTTTTTAAGTCAAAAGTCGAAGCTTGTTCCGCTTGCCAGCCGCGATCGGTCTTTTTGAGTACAAAAAACTCGTAGAGCATCCGGTTGACTGGATCTACGATAATGCCGTGCCGGTCACCTCCGAGGTTGAGTTTGTCGCGTTGCACATCATCGAGTGTTAGGTTTTTATATTTTGGTTCGCTCTGGTAGTAGCCGGGCCAGCCTTCGATTGGTGTATTGTCAGCGACCGGAAATGGGCCTTTATCGGATTCGGCAGGATTTGGAACGAAGACATTAGCCTGTTTTTGGCCCGGCGGCACAATCACAAACGACATGTCGGGATTGTAGCGCATCGGTCTGTCGGCACCGATGCTGGCGATGATGTTGCGTGAATTTGGGTGAACTGGCCAATCTTTGACGACTAGATTCCACGGGTTGTCGGGTGGATAAACTTCTAGCGCGCTGAGAATGGCGTCGGCTTCAGGGGTGTTAAACATGACCGGCGTGTGAATCTCTGGCATCTTCGCGGCGCGGATGCGCGCCAAACGCGCTGGATCTCCAGTTGCTGGTCGGTATGGAATGGTAGTTGTCGGTGAGGGTGTTGTAGCTGTTGCCGGTGCCATCGGTACTTCGGGGGTGATAGTCAGGTCAACCAGCTGATCGCCAATCTTACCTTTCACGCGATACACGCCACCCGGTGCAAAGGGATTGCCTGTCGTCGGCAAGGTTGTGCCGGCGCTTGCCGGTGGTGCATCGTCACCGGTGAGACTAATGTCGCCAACAAAGAGCGTGATTGGTTTCTCAGTTGTGTTGGCCAGATACCAGCGCACGATTTTCTCGAGGTCGGGCGCAGAGCCGTCAACATTGGCCATGCCGCTGATGGCGACCTTCAGGTCGTTGCGGCCGGGTGCGATCCGTAGGGGAATGTCCATGCGCGTTTGATAATTGTTGGATCGCTGGTGCTTGATGTTAAAACCTAGTGTTACTGGTTCAGCGGACGGATTGAAAACGATTAACTCAACCTG
>JBAXAT010000150.1:0-5042 GCA_037142335.1 Verrucomicrobiota bacterium
GCGGCGGCGGAAAAAGTTTTCGAGGTCGCCGGTGGCGATCCACATGCCACCGGCTAACTGGCCTGGATTTGGCAGCAACGTTGCCTGCATCACATTGAACATACTGATTAAGCCGGCAACCGTGCCCAGAAATCCGATCAACGGCGTGATTTGCGCGATTGTCGCTAGCACTACCAACCGCCGCTCAAGCCGGGCAACCTCAATCCGCGCCGCATCTTCCATTGCCTCGTGGATTTCTTCGCGGCAGCGGTCCCGGTTACCGATCCCGGCCTTGACGACTTCCGCGACCGGCCCCGGCGTCTCATCACACAACGCGAGCGATTCTGCGGTGTTGCCGCGGTTGAGTGCGTTGCGGATGCCGGCGACAAAATCCGAAGTGTTGATGTGGGCGCGGTGATAATAGAGAAAGCGCTCGCAGAAAATTATGAACGCGATTAAGGCGTTAAAAAGCAGCAACCACATCAGCGGTCCACCTTGTTGCATGAGCGTCAGCATAATGTCCTCTGCTTAATCGAATCTGGTATTCTTTTCAAGAACGCTTTCCTTACCGGCCCAGCAAGGTTTCCGGATGTTGCGCAATTAATTTCCGAATTCGGTCCTCAGCCAGTTCCTTTAAATCGGGACATAACTCGCCAAGTTTTTTGTAAAGCGTGATCGCATCGGACCACTTGGTTTGTTGTTCCTTGATATTCGCTGCCGCATGCGCGGCTTTGCACGACCAAAACCCCTCGCTCGGCTCCTTCGCGTCCGCTACCGTTGTGGCTTCATATAACGCCTTCGCGTACTGCTGAATCGCCTCGTCGGGTTTCTTCTGCGCCTCAAATGTCTGGCCGAGCTTGAACAACGCCTGATTGCGCACCCCGGCATCTTTTGCCGCGTCGAGCGCCTTCCGGTAACTCGCGAGCGCGTCATCGTAGCGGCTCAACGAGTACTGGCAATCGCCTTTCCGTCCCCACGCCTCACCGGTCAGCGGACAACCCGGAAACTCCTTCGTCAACGCCTCAAACACCAGCAGCGCGTCGTCAAATTGACCGAGTTCGCTGAGTGCATCGCCTTGGCCGAACCGCGCATCGCACCGCCAATTTGACTGCGGAAACTTTTTCACTAGCGTCTCGTACAATTTAATCGCCGTCTCAAAATCTTGGCGGCCATACGCCGCACGCCCGGCAAAGTATTGCGCCGCGTCGGCCACGCGGCTGGTCGGGTATGTTTCCGCCAGCGACTGAAATTGCGCCTGCGCTTTCAAATAATCCCGTTGCCGGAGGTATTCGTCGGCAATCCAGTATTGAATGTCTGCCGCCAGCTTCGCCCGCGGATGCGCTTTCAAGAATTCCAAAAACTCCGCCAGCGTCTTCTCGCGCGGACGGAGCCAGCCCCGGCTGTAAAACGCCTGTTGCGCCAGTTCCGAGTCCAGCCCGGCCGCGATCAACCTGTCGAATTCAGCGACTGCGGCGTCGGGCTGACCTTCGCGGGCGAACGATTCGCCAACAGCCAGCACTGCATTACTCGCCCAGACCGTGGTCGGAAAACTGCTCACGACTGCCGCAAACGCGGCGCGCGCCTCGTCTTCCCGGCGGTCGGCGGCGAGCAACTGGCCGAGGTTGTACTGCGCTTCCGGCGCAAACTCGCTTTGCCGTTGATTTTTCACGAGCGCGGTAAATATTTGCAAGGCGCCGACGGCATTGCCGGCGCGCCGGTACGCTTCGCCCAGTTGAAATTGCGCATGATCCAGCGCTGCGGATTGCGGGTGCTCGGCCATCAGCCGCTGCAAGGCCCCGGCCGCCTCTGGAAATTGGCCGAGCGCAAAATGCACATCGGCAATTTTAAATTCCACTTCGGCCGCCGCATCGTTCTTCACCAGCGGCAACGCTTTTTGAAAATATTCCAGCGCGGCCGGAAATTGTTTTAACTGCCACGCGCACCAGCCGGCTTGCGTGCTGGCGCGCGCGCGCAGCGAACTATTGGTGTAGGTCGTGAGGAGCCGGGCATACTCCACCAATGCCGGCGTGTGGTCGCCTTTGTTGAACAACAAGTCGCCAATCGCCAGTTGCGCGGCGTCCGCCAACGGATCCAGCGGATGCGTGGCTAGAAAATCCTTCAAGCCGGCCACGCTGTCGCCGGGCTGGCCGGACCAGGCGGCGCATTCGGCGACTTTCAACAATGCATCGCGTTTCAATTCCCGGCGCGTGGCGGTGGCCAGCGCCATCTTAAACGCTTCGCCGGCAGCCGCGAATTCGCCGGCATTCCAATGCGCCCAGCCGTCGGCAAACCACGCCTCGCCGGCCAACTGCGCATCGACCGGCTGGTTCGGCTTTGCTTTGAATGCGTCGGTCACTACCATGTACCGGGCGCGGGCCGCGACGAATTGCTGCCGGCGGGCAAGCGATTCGCCCAGCCAATAATTGGCCCGGTAAAACGCCCGGTGGTTGTTGCCGGCTTTGCGTATGACCACTTCGAGCATGGCATCGGCCTTCGCAAAATCTTGCTTGGCGAGCAGCAATTGACAACGCAGCAAACTCGCATCGAGCGCGAGGTCGGCGGGCAGGCGCAACTGGGCGAGCTTGTCGAGCGCGACGGCAACAGCGTCGTGCCGGCCTTGACGGAATTGCGCCACGGCCAATTCGTACCACGCCATCGGGACGAGGGCGCTCCCGGAATATTTCTCAATGACCTCCACATACCGGGCTTCGGCCGCTGCGAACTCACCGCCCCAACTGTGGGCCTCGCCGATCCAGAAAATGACTTCGTCGGTGCGTTTGTCCGGCCACTTGGCGAGCGCGGCCTGCAAGGTGCGGAGGGCGGTCTCCCAGTTATTCAAGCTGAGTTGGGTGCGGCCGAGCAGATAGAGCGCGTTACCGGTACGTGGCGACTGTGGATATTTCTCGAGGAACTCCTGTAGCTGGCGCGTGGCCACGTCGTAGAACTTGTCGTTAAATGCTGCCTCGGCGACGCGGAACTGCCGGTTTTCCTCCAGCGAAGTCGCTGCGACGAATAATAAAGCCAAAAGTGGGACAAATCGTTTCATCGCCCGGCATTATCGCAAAAAACTGCGCCACCGCAAGACTGTTGACGTCCGGCTAGCGTTTATCCGGCAACTATGATGTTACCGCCTTGGCCAGCGCCGCATTCAGCAAGGTGCTGGTTGAACGGCTTACTCAGGATTGCACTGAGGTGCGGTTGCCGGTGCGACCGGAGCCAGTTAGTGGTTAGTGAGTGGCAACCGGATGGTAAAAGTCGTGCCGTGCTCCGGCTTACTGGCGACCGTGATTATACCACTGTGCCGTTGCACGATTCCGTACACCATCGCCAAACCCATTCCGGTGCCCTGCGGTCCCTTGGTGGTGAAGAACGGCTCAAAGCAACGCCGTTGCACTTCCGGGGTCATACCGGTTCCAGTATCGCTGACCCATAACCGCACTGCGGCTCCGTCCGCCGCCACGCCAATCGTAATTGTCCCGCCGGTCGGCATGCAGTCCACGGCGTTGAAAATCAGATTGGTCAACATCTCACGGATCGCGAACTCTTCGCCAAAAATGAGCGGGACCGGTACCAAGTCGGCTACGACACGAATGGTGCGGCCGGTGGCTTGTGCCTCAACTTCCCAGCGCGGTTGGGTGAAGTCCACCACCTGTTTAACCAGCTTAGGAAAGTCGAGGAGCTGCTGCTCGCTCGCGACCGCCAGTTTCTGTTGACTAAATTCACGCAACTGCCGGACCACGTTGGCGGCATCGGTCGCGGCGATGTTAATGTGCTGCAACCACTTCACCAGCAGCGCCGCATCCGTGCGTTTCTCCGGAGACTTCAAGAGCAACTCGCTGAAGCCGATGATCGGTGCCAGCGCGTTGTTGAAATCGTGCGCCACGCCGCTGGCCAGCTGCCCCAAAGTGCACAATTTTTCCTGCTCAATGATCTGTTGTTGCGCCTGGCGCAATTCAGCCAACGCATCCGTCAACTGCCGGTTGGTCCTCCGCACCCGCGCCTCCGCCCGCTTGCGCTCGGTAATCACGTCGAAAACTGCCACGAAGAATCCCTGACCGGGGCTGTACACGGAAAGGTCGAACCACATATTTAGCGTCACGCTAAAAAACCCCTGCCGTTCAGGCTGACCGGTCCTGGCTACGCGGACATAGAGCGCGAACAATTCGGGATCATTTTCCCGCATGCCGGGAATGACTTCGGTAACGCGTTTGCCGATAACATTTTTCAGGCCGGTCAACTGCTCAAACGCCGGATTGACGGACAGATAAACCCAATCCAGGGGTTGATCGTCCTCAATGATCATCTGGCAATACGCCGCCCCTTCGACCATGTTTTCAAACAAACTTCGATAGCGCACCTCGCTGACACGGATCGCATTCTCAATTAGCTTGCGTTCAGTGATGTCCTGTTTGATGGCAATGAAATTGATAACTTCACCCTGCTCGTTGGCGACGGGAGTGACCGTCATCTCCTCGGTGTACAGGCTGCCGTCCTTGCGTTTATTGACGAGTTCGCCGGACCAGACCCGACCGGCGTTAATTGTCGCCCACAGCTGCCGGTAGAACTCCGCGTCATGCCGGCCGGACTTGAGTACCCGCGGGTTCTTGCCGAGCACCTCAGCAACCGCGTAGCCGGTCAGCTTGGCAAACGCCGGATTGGCCCAGAGAACCGTTCCCTGCTTGTCGGTGATCACAATCGCATTCGCCGCCGCACTCAGCGCACTGTTATGCAACCACAACGCGTCCTCCACTCGCTTGTGCTCGGTGACGTCTTCGACTGAATAGGCATATCGCGACCCAAACAGTCCTTGCGCAAGATGGCTGACAGTGGCGCGAAAACAGCGGTTACCTTTCTCGTGCTCGTGGCGATATTCAAAACTTACCGGCTGGCCGGTCTGCGCACTTTCCGTGTATTTGGCAATCCACAGCCGGATTATCTCGGGCGGCGTCGCCATTTCGCTGGCGCGCTTGTGCCGCATCTCCGCCACGGTCCGACCAAAGAATTTCGCCGTTACAACATTATCAGTGAGGTGTAGAATATCATTGTCGTCGGTCACTTGGACA
>JBAXAT010000151.1:0-5039 GCA_037142335.1 Verrucomicrobiota bacterium
AGCCGGTTGCAGAGTTTTGAAACAGCTTCCACTTGTCCAATTAGCACTTGCTCATTAAGCCTTCCGGAGTTGTTCAACGGAGGCAAGTTGATGCGAAAGGTGCGAATGCTGCAATCGTACTTTGCACAAGCCCCACTCATGCTATCTCGAAAATCTTTTAGTCGAATATGGAGGTCGTCGAGTCGAGTCGAGCAGTTGCGTGGTACGCCGATTGTAACGGTTCGGAGATTCATAGGCGCTCGATTTGGTGCTGGGTGGTCGCTTGACTGATAAGGTTGAGATAGTCAATCGGGGTGTTGATTTCGTGCAGCAACGAGCCTCGCTTGTCCACTGCGTAAATGTCGGAAAGATCTGTAGGCAGATTCAGGCCAGCGAAAACATTCCGGTTAGCAATACACCTCTTTTTCCACTCCCGGAGGATTCGCGTGTCGGTGATCTTGTATATCCCCGGTGATTCCGGATCGTTATTGAACCCTTCTCCAAGGTACAGCGCTCGAACGATGTTGCGCTTAACTTTGCATCGGACGGTGTTCAGTCCCTTGTTCTCGGCGTTGAATGTGATGACCGCGTTTGCAGGTGCAGTGTTGATGAGTGTGACCATCTCGGTGTCGAAAATCAGGTCAGCGGAGAGAATAATCACAGGCTTATCGTCGAGGGCGAGACTCAGGCTATAACTGTTTCCGGTGAGACGCCAATCCTCATTATACACATAGTTCAGCTTGGGGTACTCGCTCATTACGGCAACAGCCTTATACCCCACAACAACGGTCATCGCATGTCCGGCGAACAATTGAGTGTATTTCTCAATTATTGTATCTCCTGTAGTTGGATCTTTGATAAGTAATTTGTTTAAGCCGTCGAGCTTAAACCCTTGACCGGCGCCAAGGACTATAACTCTCGGTTTGATGGTGTGAGTTTTCACGGGTTTTGGTTCGGGTGTGTGTGTTTCAAGGAATCGAGACGTACGTTGCACTCGCTGATGATATTCGGAAACTTGTGTTTAACTGTTTTGTATGGATAGATATTGCCGGCGGCTACCCGTTGGATGACTGTGTGGATATCCACTCTTTCTTCTTTTCTAAGTGTCCAAACCGCCACGTCGCCATAGTGGAAAGTCTGAACCGGTACGCGCTGTAGGCCAAGGCGCAAGGCGACCTGTAGTCTGTGTTGTCCATCGAGTACAAGTTTGTGCTCACCTTCAACGTATAATGGCTTTGTCCAGACGCCTTCGCCTGCGATCTTCTGTAGAAGGATTTGCACTCGCTGTTCGTTGTAGCTCTCAATGTGCTTCAGTGTGTTCACCTCCATGAATTCAATCCTGCTGCCGGCCGGTTCCGCATCCTCATCAAATGCCATGCTGAAAAGCGATTTGTATTCTTCGGGTCTATTGAAACTCTTGAAGCGATAATGCTCGGCGTTCCCCTCTTGGCAAGGCAGTGAGGCAAGACGATCAATCCATGGGGTAAGATAATATTGCTTGATGGTTTTCGCTGCGTACTCGTTCACAAACTCCCGAAAAGTCGCAAATTCATGCGGACCGACTCGCATTAGCCCTGTCAGTTTGCTGTAGTCCTTGTATGCATCGTCATAATGCGGAACGATTCGAATATCGGTAACCTTTCCTTGACGGTCGGACCTTAGAATGCCCCCCATCTGGGGTGGAGTAAATTTTCCACATGTAAACCATACGGATTTCCCATCAAAATCGGCGCCAGTGACGTACTGGACAAGTGGGAATTCCATCACGGTGTCGGCTTCGAATATTGCGAATGGGGCTCGCACTCTCTCAAGTGCCAGTTTCATCGACCAAATGTTTACATCTTGCTCATAAATGTCGTTTTCGACAATCTCGATGTCAAGTTTCTTTATCTTCTTCTGGAACTCTCGGATACATTCCACAACGCGTTCTTTGTGGAAGCCCACTGTGACAATGACATGCTTAATGCCGGTTTCTGTCAATTGCGAGAGAAGCCTATCGAGCAGCGACTCGCCCTTGTATTCGAGAAGGGCTTTGGGCTTGTCATTGCACAGCGGCGCCATGCGCCTGCTAGAGCCAGCAGCCAATATTACGACAGTTTTAATTTCATTCATTTTAAAAGCCCCGGCAATTTCTCCATGTTATCATGGATTCCTCATGCCTTGGTTATGTATCAAGTATAACTCCAACATGCTGATTCCTAAGCTATACCGGCTTCAGGAGTTGCTGGCGGTTGATTAAATTTCGGTCGAATAATTCGAATCATCCTAATCAACGATTTTCGGAATCCACCGATTAGACAAGCCGCGTAAACCGCTATGCCCAGTCCAACTGAGATCGCAACCCGAGCCGGACTCGACAGGGATGTCGGCGTAAAGTGTTGCTGAATAAGTAACACTGCCGCCATGAGCATCGTTGAAACCGTCCCGGGAGCCATCACGCGCAATAATTCGCCCCACTGGTAGCCGACGATTTTTCGAGTTTGCCAGAGCCAGATGGCGACTACGAGCGGATAAATGGTGACCCAGACCAAACACACGCCAATCAAGCCATAATACCAGGGTGCTGTGATGGATGCCCCAAAGGCAAACGGCACCCCACAATAATATGTTCCCGCAACATAAAAGGCCGGCATGACCAGGAGTTGGGCGATACAGAAGTAAAATTGCAACTTGGCATGGCCCTTGGCCATCACGGCCGGTCCCGGCAAGCTGCCAAGCGTCTTGAAGATGCCGGTCAGACAAAGAATCTTGAATGGCAGAATCATCGGTGCCCACTTCGCTGTCATCAGCCAGGGAATGACGTCATCTGCCAACAGAAACATTCCCACGAGGATTGGAAAGACTGCCGCGCAAATAAATTCAGTAGCGGCCAAAAAGTACTCTTTGAGTTTGTCGTGATCATGCTGGAGCCGTGCGTAAAGTGGGAAGGCGATTTGGTTTAGAATCGACAGAAACCGGCCGGTAGTTTCGGCTCCCAAGCGCATGGCAATTCCGTAATAGCCCAGGGCTTGCGTTCCTAGGCGCTTCCCGATGATAAATGTGTCCGCATTATCCTGCAGATACCACGCGATCCGTGAACCCGCCACATTGAGACTGAACCCAAACAGGTTCTTGAGGTGGGGGAATGAAAATCGGAGCCGCGGTCGCCATGGGCTTTGAAAAAAAACTTGGATTGTGATTGCCAGATTGGGAACCATAAAGCCTGCGACCAGTGCCCAGACGCCAAAGCCGAACCGCGCCATGCCATAAGTGACCAGCCCCCCACAGAGATTGCCAAATGATTCCGCAATTGAGCGCCGTTTGAAATCCATTTGGCGCGTCAACATATTCCACGGCACAACGCGCAAACCGGACACGAGAAAATTTAACCCCATGACCGGCAGCAAGCTGGTCAGCAATGGTTGGTTGAAAAAATTCGCGATGAATGGAGCCACTCCCAACGTCAATAGATACATCCCGGCACTCGTGCTAAGGCCAAACCAAAAAACGGTGTCCAAATCCTCGGCAGCTAAGTCTTTGCGTTGAACCAGCGCCGCCCCCAAACCTAGTTCGTTCAGGTAATCGACGCAACCCGCATACAGCATTACAATCCCCAACGCGCCATAATCACCCGGCATGAGGAGCCGAGTGGTGGCCAGTGTCACAACCCAATTGATGACTTGGATGACGGCCCGCGAACCGCCATACCACAGGGTTGCGTGGACGGCCTTCTGTTTAAGGGAGTCTGGCGCCATCAGTTGTTGTCCGACCGGGGGCTAGTGCGTAATCGGTGGGCTTGCGCCACAGAAGAGTCAGGTGCTTGCGCATTTTTGGTTGCGGTTCGAGAGTGCTAAGATTTAGTTGGGCGCTGCCATGATCCAGCAGTAGATCCACCCAACCGGTGCCAATCCATGGAAGGCTAATAAGATGCAGGCCAAACCGGCTGCTTACATTCCAAGTGTGAGAATGACCAAAAAAGAGCGCTTTGACATGTTTGCGAGGAAGAATGACGTCAAATAATGCCTGCGTGTCTCTTAATGCGTTGAGATCATAGGACTTGGATTTGGGATCAAGCGACTTGCCCGGCGGCAGGGGATAGTGGTGCACCATGATAATGGCTGGGAAATCTGGCTCAGCATCCAGGGCATTGGTGAGCCAATTGAGTTGTTGTTCGCCGACAGTCCCGTCCTGCGAGTCCAGAATAAAAAAGTTGGCCCGTTCGGTTGGTACGATGGTCACATGTCGATTCGCAACGGGCGTGTTTTCCGGTGGATACATCTCCCAAAAATGCCGGCGATCGTCATGGTTACCAACGGCGAGGTGAATCGGGATGCCGACGTTTCGGACCGGTTCCATCAGTTTGAAAAACCGCTCATAGTCAGCGCACTCGCCACTATTGAACGCCAAATCGCCCAGTACAAAGGCGGCCATTGGCAACGGCCGGCAATGGATGATTTCACCCACTACGCGCCGTAGACAATTATCCGTGACATGGTATGGATGGGTATCAGGAGCGTTGATATGCGTGTCGGTTAGGAGTGCAAACCGGTGCGGATTGGGTGGCGTGTAGGCGCCAAAAAGTTTAGGCACGACGAGTGTGCCCGCCAACGCCGCCAACGAGCGGGCAATAAACTGGCGGCGCGAAATTGAGTTAAGCGTTGCTGGCATGCTAGGAAAAAAACTAATCCAAAATTAGCAAATCACTAAACAAATCGGTTTGGAAGAAATGTCGTAGTGGGCAGGGGAGATACATACCAATGTCAGACTCTGGCAGCGCGCCTCCCTTCCAAGTAAAATATTTACGACGCAACTTTCTCCAATTGCTCGCGGGAGACTTGGACGCGGGTGCTTTTTGCCAGCACCTCAAGTAGAACCACCACCCGGTCGTGGTCGCTCATTTCGCGTTCGAACACTCCCTGCAATCCGCGCAAAGGACCAGTTTGGATCTCAACGATGTCACCGGGTTTAAATTGTAATGGTTGAATGGTGACAACGTTGTCCTCGGCGTGTTGACGGATGGTTTCAATAATTACATCGTCAACCACAGCCGGTTTTGCGCCAAAGCTGACAACGTTAATTAC
>JBAXAT010000152.1:0-5022 GCA_037142335.1 Verrucomicrobiota bacterium
CAAAGGACATTTGGGTAGAGAATGGAATTCCGCCCGATGATCGTGCCGGGGCTGAGCACGCAGTTGCAACCGATATCCGCGCCGTCGCCGAGAATTGCGCCGAACTTCCGCAGGCCGCTATCTAATTTTCCAACCTTGACGTTACCGGTCACCGATTTGACGTTCGACAAAATTACGCCCGCGCCGAGGTGCGCCTTGTGGCCGAGGATGGAATCGCCGACATAACTGAAGTGCGGCACCTGGCAGTCGTTAAACAACACGCTGTTTTTGAACTCACAAGCATTGCCGAGCACGCAGCCGTTGCCGACGATGACGTTTTCGCGGATGTAGGCGTTCGCCCGAATCTGGCAGTTGGCACCAATAATGGCTGGGCCTTTGATTACCGCACCGGGTTCAATCTCCGTCCCCTTCCCGATGAACACCGCCTCGCCGATAAAGACCGCACCGGTCACCGTGCCTAAGTTACCGGGCCGCAAGCAGCGCTTCACAAATTCCGGCAATTTCCGCAACGCTTCCCAGACATTCGCGTCTCCGTCGAACAGATCCTGGAACGCAAACTGCGTCAAGTCGAGCAAATCCGCTGGTCGAAACATACTGGCATCTTACCGCGCGATTGCGCATTTGCAAGGCTCCGGCTACGATGCCGGCATGATTGCGCCTTACGGCACTTGGAAATCACCGATCACGCCCAGCCTCATCACCGGCGAAAGCGTCGGCCTCAACACGGTTGCGTTCGCTGGCAATGATCTCTGCTGGCTGGAACAACGCCCGCGCGAAGCCGGCCGCACCGTTCTCGTCCGCAACGGCACCGATTTCACGCCACCCGGCTTCAGCGTCCGCTCCCGCATTCACGAATACGGCGGCGGCGCGTACACCATCACCGGCGATGACATTATTTTCATCAACGACAAAGACCAGCAGCTTTACCGGAACACCACGCCGCTCACCAACATTCCCGGCCTGCGCTTCGCCGACATGCTCGTCGACCGACACCGCATCATTGCCGTCTGCGAAGATCACCGTGCCAACACGCGCGAACCGGTCAACTCGCTCGTCGCGATTACCGGTGGCAAAATCGAAACGCTCGCCGCCGGCAACGATTTCTATTCCTCGCCACGCATCCACGGCAATCACTTCGCCTACCTGACGTGGAAACATCCGAACATGCCGTGGGACGAAACCGAGTTATGGCTCGACGGCCAGAAAATTACCGGCGGCGCGTCCATCTTCCAACCGGAATGGTCACCGACCGGCGAGTTGCATTTCATTTCCGACCAGACCGGCTGGTGGAATCTTTACCGGTATCGCACCGGCAAGATTGAACACGTGCTCGATCTACCGGCCGAGTTCGGCGCGCCGCAATGGGGATTCGGCATGAGCACCTACGCGTTTCTGGCCGACGGCCGGATCGCCTGCGCGTTCAACGAATACGGTCAGTGGCGGCTCGGCATTTTCGACGGTCAACTCCGCCGTCTCGATTTGCCGTACACCGAAATCTCCAGCGTCCGCACCGCCGGTAACACCATCGCGTTCATCGCCGCTTCGCCGACAGAGCCACCGGCAGTCGTCCGGTTAACCGGCGACAAACTCGAAGTCGTCCGCCGCTCCACCAATGTCGCGCTAGATCCACGCTCGGTTGCCGTCGCCGAACCGATTGAATTTGGCGGCGTCCACGCGTTTTATTATCCACCGGTCAACGCCGATTTCACAGCGCCGCCGGGCGAGTTGCCGCCGTTGATCGTGATTAGTCACGGCGGACCAACCGGCGCCGCGACGAGCGGCCTAAATTTATTGAAACAATTCTGGACGAGCCGCGGCTTTGCGGTCGTGGACGTGAATTACGGCGGCAGCGCCGGCTTCGGGCGCGCGTACCGGCAACGATTACAAGGTCAATGGGGCATCGTCGATGTAGATGACTGTTGTGCGGCGGCCCAGTTTTTGGTCGCCGCCGGTAAAGCCAATCCGCGCCGGCTGATTATTCGCGGCGGCAGCGCCGGCGGCTACACAACATTGGCCGCGCTGACGTTCCGGCAAGTCTTCCAAGCCGGCGCGAGCTACTACGGCATCGGCGATTTGGAAGCGATGCTGGAAACGCACAAGTTTGAATCACGCTACCTCGACGGGCTGCTCGCGCCATGGCCGTCGGGCCGGGAAATTTATCATGCCCGGTCCCCACTGAAGCATGCCGACAAGTTAAACTGCCCAATCATTTTCTTTCAAGGTCTCGACGACAAGGTCGTCTTACCGAATCAATCTCAGCAGATGGTGGCCGCAATGAAAACGAAAGGGCTACCGGTGGAGTATCTGGAATTTGCCGGCGAGAGCCACGGTTTTCGTCAAGCCGCAACCATCCAACAAACACTCGTGGCTGAATTGGCGTTCTACGCGCGGGTTTTAGGTTTCACATTACCGGAACCAGCCGACCTTAAATGACTAGGCCGGTTCAGTCGGAGGCAGTTGTGAAATACTTGCGCTGTTTAATGAGGCGCACCACGACCAGCGGGACCATTGTTTCCCAGACGGGATCGCCGGCTTGTAACCTGGCGAGAACTTCGCAGGGCAGAATCGACAAACCGGCCACTGTATAATCGCGAATCGGTTCGATGAAATGACTCGCGCGCAGATGCGCGAACAAATGTTGGACGTGTGCCGGCACCTGAAAATTTTCGAGCGTGACCAACTCGCCGGTCTGATGGTTCTGCCACGGATAGACGTAGAGCTTGACCGGCCCCTTGAACAACCGGCCCAGTGCTTCAAGAACGCCACCGTCGAGGTCGGTGTAGTATTTCGCTTCCAGCAGTTCAACTAAAGTCGGCACACCAAGCGCCATGCCGATCCGCTGGTTGGTGTACCGGCGCAGGTAGGTCGTAACGTTGTGGAACCGGGAATAATTGGAAATCATCACCATTTTGCCTAGCGCACTGAGCGTGTCCACTCGCGCCAGGAAATCGGCATGCTCGATCTGCTTGCCCGGCGTCGATAAATTGCGCAGCGTCATCTCCATCAAGACCACCGGTTCGTGACCGGCCATGTCAGGTTCGCGTCGCATCTGTGCAAGCGACCGCTCCAACATATCAAGCGTCACATTGGTCACCGGCCGGAAGCTGCCGCGCTCAATCAAGACTGGCTGGTGATACAACACCTCCGCCGGCTCGATGACTTCACCGGCCGGGGTAAATAGCACTGCATTCGTCAGCCGCTGCTGCACGAGTTGGAGGCTCATCAACCGGTTGTCCACGCCGGTAAAAGCTGGACCGGAAAACTTAATCATGTCCACTTCCATCCGGTCGCGACTCAATTCATCCATCAGACTCGTAATTAACTTTGCCGGGTCGGAATGTTCGTTAAACGCGCCGTAAATCAGATTCACACCGAGAACACCAAGGGCTTCCTGCTGCCGGACATTATCCGGGTCCCACATTCGGGCGTGAATAATAATCTCTGATGGTGCAGTGTGCGGCGTAGTCTGAAATCGGATTCCAAGCCAACCGTGACCTTCCTCCTGGCGGGAATAACTCTTGGCCGTCACCGTGTCGGCGAATACAAAAAATGCCGTCTGCGCGCCACGCGGTTTGTCGAGCCGCTCCAGCAACAACTTCCATTCGTGATCCAACATCGCTTGCAGGCGTTCCCGGCTGACGTAACGTTTGGCCGGGCCGTAAATCGCATCCGACACCGCCATGTCGTAGGCTGACATCGTTTTCGCTACTGTACCGGCGGCACCGCCGACGCGGAAGAACCAACGTGCGACTTCCTGCCCCGCGCCAATTTCAGCGAACGTTCCATAGCGCGTCGCATCGATATTGATGTGCAGCGCCTTGTGATGCGTACCGGTCTCGTGTTCCATGTCTCGTTAAGATGCCTGAAACGCGCCAGAAATCAAACTCGCACTGGCGTTTGTCCCGGCAACACGTTAGAGATACGCCATGTCGTTTGCCCTTGGAAAACTGCCGCTGGCGTCGAACTTGTTTCTAGCGCCACTGGCCGGCTACACCAATTTACCGTTTCGCCTCACCATCCGCGAAATCGGTGGCGTCGGCCTTTGCACCACCGACCTGGTCAATGCCCGCTCGCTTATTGATCGCAACCGGAGCGCCCACAAGCTCGTCGAAACCTGCCCGGCCGATTCACCGCTGGCTGTTCAACTCTTTGGAAAAGAACCGGCGGAACTGCGCGACGCGGCGGTCATCCTTGAAACACGCGGTATTCCCGTCGTCGATGTGAACATGGGTTGTCCGGTCCACAAGATTTGTCGGAACGGTGGCGGCTCGGCGTTACTGAACGACCGCGCCAAAGCCATTCGTCTCGTCAAAGCGATGGTGGACGCCGTCAAGATTCCGGTTACCTGCAAAATGCGACTCGGCTGGGATGCCGACAACCTCACCGCGCCCGACCTCGCCCGCGCCCTCGAAGACATTGGCGCCGCCGGCGTCATCATCCACGGACGCACCCGGGAACAAGGTTTTACCGGTAAAGTGAATCTCGCCGGCATTCGCGCCGTCGTCCAGGCCGTGAAAAATGTTCCGGTCATCGGCAATGGCGACATCACCACGCCGCGCGCTGCCAAACGCATGTTCGACGAGACCGGCTGTGCCGCCGTCAGTATCGGACGCGGCGCGTTTTATAATCCATGGATTTTCCAGCACACCGCGCATTTTCTAGCCACCGGTGAAGAGTTACCGGAGCCGACGCTCGATGAACGCCTCGCCGTGATGACCCGGCACCTCGACCGGATGGTGGAAGTGTTTGGTGAGGCCCAAGGCTGCCGGCAGTTCCGCAAAGTCTCGCTCCAATATTCCCGGCGCTTCGGCCCGGTAAAAGAATTCGACAAACGGATGATTCACCTCATCCACCGGTCCGAGTTCGACGAAATCGTCACCGCCTACCGGCACTGGCGTCAGCAATTCCTCGACGAGCATGGCGAACTCCGTCAAGCCTACCGGCCGCAACCGCTCGACCACGACTCGACCATTCATGTCCGGCAAGGTCCGAATGAGTTGTGGTAGAAACGCCGTCACTTGA
>JBAXAT010000153.1:0-4999 GCA_037142335.1 Verrucomicrobiota bacterium
TCCATGACGACCTGGCCGATCCCAAGAATGCCGATCCGGTGTTGCGCCAATCGACACGGCTCGCGTGCGTGGCCGTGCAGGGCGCGCAATCCACCTATGACCCGCGCAAGGTCCGCGAGTGGGTGGGCGAAGCTGCGGCGCAGCATCCCGCCCTGCGCAGCATGTACGGCTTGAAACCCGACGAAGTGGAGACGCCCAAGGCCTATAAACTTTATGAAGCCGCCGCGCCGCTCACGCATCTCACCCCGAACGCTCCCCCGGTCTACGCATTTTACAACGAACCGCGCGGGCCGTTACCGGCCAATGCCCGGCCGGGCTATGGCATTCACCACATCAACTTCGGCATCAAATTGAAGGAGCAGATGGATCGGCTCGGCCTGGAGTGTCACCTCCGCCATCTGGACGAAGGGGCCAAACCAGTTCCGGAATCCATCGAGTTTTTCGCGAAACATTTGCTCCAGGAACAACCGCCCGCCACCCCACCCACCCAGCACTAATTATGAATTCAACCCAGCGGATCGCCAAACGTAAATTCAATTTTGATCTCCAAGACCACGGTGTCGCGGTTCGCCGTGGCTCCATCATGTCGCTCATCACCACCCGGCATCCCCAGACGGGGCGGGATCTGGTCTATGTCGGCTTTAACACCGGCGGATCGTCGCTCATTGTGCAGGTGGATGTTGCCAGCGGCAAATGCCGGCAATTCAACAACGCGCCCGGGTGTAGCGCCCCGTGGGGCCTGATCGCGGCTCCGGATGGGCGCGTCATCGTCACCAGCACCGGCGGCCAGATCAGCGTGCTCGATCCGAAAAGAAATACTTTTCGCAGGGTGGCCCAGGCCCAGACTTGGTTCTGGCACATCACGGCCGGCCCCGACGGGAAATACTATCTCGCCGGCAACGCTCCCAATCAATTGCATCGCTTCGATCTCGCGACCGGCCAGGTCGAGAACCTGGGTTCCGTCTCATCCACCCAGGCCTATCTGCGGAGTGTGGTGACAGGGTCCGACGGCTATCTCTATGGCGGCACCGGCAGCACGCGGCCGCAGTGCATCGCGTACCACATCGCCACGGGTAAAGTCACCGAGCTACTCCCCAAGTCCGAGGAAAAGTATCTCCCCTTTGTCGGCGTCGGCCGCGGTGTGGATGGCAACGTCTATGCGACCAGTTGTTCCGGCAACGTCTACCGGCTCGAAAACGGCCGCGCGCAGAAGATTTCCAAAACCAATTGGCAAGGCATGGCGAGCCCGCGCTTGGCCGATGGCCGGTCGGTCCGGTGTCTGGACCCCGATACACTTTGCCTGGGTGAAGGCAAGCAAGCCCGGCTCATTCCGTTGCGCTACGACGCTCCCGGCGCCGGAATTTTTTATCTCGCTGAAGGCCCGCGCGGCACAGTGTACGGCAGTACAATTATGCCATTATATTTGTTCCGGCACACGCCGCGCACCGGCAAGACCGAATGCCTGGGCCGCGGTGCGCCGGATGGTGGCGAGGCGTACTCGTTCGGGCATTGCGACGGCAGGCTGTATTACGCCTGTTACCACTTCGGCAACCTGATGACGTACGATCCAGCCAAGCCGTGGCACAAGGACCCTCCCGGCGCGCTGAAGTGGAAGAACAATCCCAAACTCATCACACAACTAGGTCAAGGTCATTGCCGGCCGCGGGCGATGGTCGTCGATGCCAAGAAACGCGTCTGGGTCGGTAGCTTTCCAGAGTACGGCAAAGGAAATGGGGGCCTCGCCTGTTACGACACGGTGCGGCGCAAGTTTCATAACAATCCGTTTGTCCTCCGCAATCAGAGCATCGTCGCCCTGACAGCCGATGCCGCTGGCGAGGTTATCTATGGTGGGACAGACATTATTTTGGGCAGCGGCACTCCGTCCGTTGAGAAAGAAGCCCGGCTGTTTGCCTGGGACGCCAACCGTCAGAAATTATTGTGGAATTGCGTCCCGGTCCCCGGCGCGACCGGCATCCTGAATCTGGTGTATCGCGGTGGCAAACTCTACGGGACAACGCATAAATCGCAGTTCTTCATTTACGACATCGCCACCCGAAAAGTGGAGCAACTCACCGTCAGCCCGTTCGGTCCCGCCCGCCAACAATCGCTGGCCATCGGGCCGGATGGAAATCTCTACGGCATCACCTGGATGAGCCTCTTCCGCTGGCGGCCGAGCGGCGAACTTGAGGAACTCTGGCAGGTCAAAGGCCGGTCCGCCAAGCCGTATGGCGGTTCATTGTTTCACACCGGCGCCGCGATCATTGGCGGCCGACTTTACTTCTCCAATCAAGCCAGCGTCATGTCCGTGCAGTTGCCACTGAAAAGGTCACTCCGCCCATGATTCCCATGCTGACTCCCGAACAGTTTGTCGTGTTTCCGTGGGGTTGGCAGCCACCGCAGGGGTGGACGCCGCCGGACCCGGCTGTGCTCCGTGACGTGCGCGCGTGCGGCTTCAATCTGGCCGGGTTTATTTCTCCCGACGATCTTGCGGCTGTTAGTGCGGCCGGATTGCAGGGGATTGTGCTGGATCACGCCACAGTCGTGGGCAATGCGGAAGCCCAACTGGCTGCAGGCGAAATCGCGCAGCGGGTGGCCGCCCTCACGAAGCGCATCGGCCAGCACCCGGCGGTCTTCGGGATTTACCTCCGCGATGAACCGGGGGCGGATAGTTATCCGGGGTTGGGAAAATGGGTCGCGGCCTACCAACAGGCCAGTCCGCAACATCTGCCGTACATCAATCTCTTTCCCAATTACACCACGCTCGACCAACTCAAAAGCGCGAGTTACGCGGACTACCTCGAAGCATTCGTCACAACGGTGCGCCCGCGCTTCATCAGCTACGACCATTATGCGTTGTTCGACGACGGCTCGCTGCGCGACAGCTATTTCTCCAATCTCGAGGCCGTCCGCGCCACGGCCTTGCGCCACAGCCTGCCGTTCTGGAATATCGTCCTGAGCAATGCGCACTTTAACTACGCGGAGCCATCGCCGGCCGGGCTGCGGTTCCAACTCTATACGACCCTAGCGTATGGTGCGCGCGGCATTAGTTATTTCACTTACTTCACGCCGACTACCGGCAACTACCGGCTGGGACCGATCGACCAATTCGGCCACAAGACACCGACGTGGGCCATGCTGCGCGACGTAAACTGGCAACTCCACCGGCTGGGACCAACGTACGTTACATTAACCAGCCTGAACGTCATCCATCACCCACACGTACCAACCGGCTGCGCGGGTCTGACAACTAGTCGGTGGCTGAGCGAACTCACAGGTGGCGATTTGCTGGCCGGTGAGTTTGTGGATCCGGCAGGGCGACCGTTCGTGCTGGTAGTGAATAAAAATCTGCAACGCGCGACGGCCTTCGGCTTGAAATTTAAGCAACCCGGCAAGATTTACATGATCAATGCCTATACCGGCACCCGCGAATTGTGGCAGGCTGAGCACAACTGGCTTGCGCCTGGTCAGGGCCAATTGTTATATTTGGAAAATTAAATATGCCATTGTTTTGTAAGGAGTTGGTGCTTCCACCGCATATTGATTTTGGTAATCAATGAGTCTGGCTATCGAATCTTAGGATCAATGCGCATGAAAATACCGGTGTACAAAACTTGGGCGTTAACTTTATTAGTCACACTGGCCATTGGCGGCGTGACTCAAGCTGCGGTCAAGCCGCACGGCCTCTTTTCTGACGGTGCAGTGTTACAGCAGGGCGTTGACGTGCCGGTTTGGGGTACGGCGGACGACGGCGAGAAGGTCATGGTGAAGTTTCAAGGTCAGGAAGTCGCCACCGTCGCTAAGGACGGACGTTGGCTCGTGAAGCTCAAGCCGCTTAAGTCGGGCGGGCCATTCACGATGATGATCAACGCTCTTGAAGTGAAGGATTTCCTCGTCGGCGAGGTGTGGGTGTGTAGTGGACAGTCGAACATGGTTTTCCCACTCAAGAAGGCAAGCACTGGTTCGGAGGCATTGACGGCTTGCCGGGATCCCGAACTGCGCCTGTGCACGGTGCCCAATGCCGGCGGACCCGAGCCGTTGCGGGATGTCGCGGTCCGATGGAACGAATGCAACCCCACCAATGCGGCCGACTTCTCCGCGGTGGGCTATTTCTTCGGTCGCGATTTGCGCAAGGCGTTGAAGGTGCCAGTTGGACTGATTCACGCAGCGGTCGGCGGCACGAGCGTGCAGTTCTGGATGAGTTGGCGCGGGATCGAGGCCAACCCGGCTTTTCGCGCCTGGGTGGATGCCGGCAAGGCCGCCGAAGTCAAGTATCTCGCCGCGCTCGAAACCTACCGGCAGCAGGAAACCAACCTTCTGGCGCAATGGGCTGCAGCCGCCGAACAGGCAAAACAAGCCGGCCAAGCCGCTCCCAAGAAACCCACACACCCCCAACGCGTCGAACGTACCATCAGCAAAGTGTACAACGGCATGATCGCGCCACTGCAGCCCTATGAGATTCGCGGGGTGATCTGGTTTCAGGGTGAATCCAACTCGACGACGGCGTCGGCTTATACCGGCTGGTTTCTGGAAATGCTGCGCGGCTGGCGAGCCGACTGGGGACAGGGCGATTTTCCGTTTCTCGTCGCCCAACTCGGCCCGTTTGTGACGCCGGAAATCCGCGAGGCCCAGGTACTCTGTTGGCAGCGCGCCACGAACACAGCACTGGTGGTCAGCGCCGATTGCACCGAAGGCGCGCGCGAAGTTCATTTCCCGAAAAAGGAGCCGGTCGGCGCGCGACTGGCGCTGGCGGCGCGGGCTATCGCTTATGGAGATAAGATTGTAGCCTCCGGACCCATATATCAGTTGATGACGGTGAACGGCCACGAAGCCACGCTGAACTTCCGGCATGTCGGGGGCGGACTCGACGCCAAAGGGGGGGAATTGAAAGGGTTCACCATTGCCGGCGCGGACAAGGTTTTCACCAATGCCACCGCCCACATCGACGGCGAGAAGGTCATTGTCTCCAGCCCGCAGGTGCAGCAGCCGGTGGCAGTGCGTT
>JBAXAT010000154.1:0-4989 GCA_037142335.1 Verrucomicrobiota bacterium
CTCAATTATGCGTCTCGCGCAGACAATCGGCGCCGACCTCATTGTCATAGCTGTAGCCGAGTCTTACGGCACTGAGAAGCGCGTATTCAAGGGGAATGAAATGGCACCGGTTGCTACAACAACGATATTTAACAACTTACTTGTTAGCTACAGATATATTTTTGCGGCCTCAGGCAGTGCAGTGGCCGGAGATTCTGTTCGCGTCAGCCGGGCTTGGCGTGAAAGTGAGAGCCTGACACGGGAAACAGACGATCTTCTCAATGGTATGTTTGACGAAGTTGCAGTGGAACTTTCAAAAAAGATCGTTGCCTCCAACAAATCCGTGAAGGAAGTTCCGAAAGTCGAGGCGGCGGGAGTTGTCTTCAACGTTCGACCGGTTATGCCGGGCGGAGCCCCTATTCAACTGCCAACTTATCAGTCAAACAATGTCGTCATTACGCCATCGATTACCATTGCTGCCGATGTTCTTCTTGACGGCGTTGCAATCGGCTCAATTCCCGGAGACATTCGCATGGCTACGGGTCTTCATCAGATTTTGGTTCAGGCTGAAGGCTTTAAACCGTGGCAGCGGTACATCAATGTTTCGGAAGGCCAAAAGATTAATATTCAGATGGAAATGACAACGGAAGGCTATGAGAAATGGAAAGACATCATCACCTTTTTGTCTGATCTCTCACGCAAAACCAAGTTGACCGATGCTGAAGTGAAACAAATTGAAGCAAAATCAGAAGCAATGAAGAAGGCCCGCATGATTGTGAATATGGGCCCTAATGGTGCGGAAATAATAAAAAGGTAACTCGGATTATGAACAACTATATTATTCACCACAGAACCTCGAAGATAGTGCGAGCGATTGTTGTGCTAATGATTTCGCTCGTTGCATATCACGTACAGGCACAGACGGCCACGCCGAGTGCTGAGAAAAAGCGTCTATGCGTCGGCCCCATCACCGCAATTAAAGCTTCCAAAGACAAGGCCATGCGTAATGGGAAGGTTGAACAACTTGATCAGGTTCTACAGACACTTGATACAACCCTGATCGATCAGGTCAACAGTAGCCGTAAGTTCGAGGTGGTTGCTCGCAAAGACTCTCTTAAGTCATTGCTGAATGAACAGGATTTCGGTGCGTCTGGCAATGTGGATCCCAGTACAGCGGCGCAGGCATTGAAGATTGCTGGCGCTCAGTATTTGGTTCTTACTACGATCACTGACTTCACCATGGGGCGAGAGGCCATCAAGTTTGAAGGTGTCGGTGCGTCCGCTGACCGTGAGGCTGTGCGCGTAAGTTGCAGTGTCCAGATTTACGACACCACCACTGGTAAGTTGATCGAATCCGCTCGGTTTCGCGGTCAGGATTCTTCCACTGGACGTTCCGGCAATGCAACGGACGAGGGGATCACCCTCACTAAAGCCACCGACCGGCTCGCTGCTGAAATCTTTAATCGCATTTGCGATGTCATTTACCCCGCAAAAGTTGTCGCGAAACTCGGCACTCAAATCACTATCAATCGTGGGGACAACGCCGGCATTGCAGTCGGCCAAGTCTGGAGCGTTTACGCACTTGGCGAAGAAATCGTTGATCCCGATACCGGAGAGAAACTCGGACGCAATGAGGCAGAAGTAGGGCGCATCAAGATTACGCGCATCACCCCGAAACTTTCCTATGGTGATGCCGTAGAAGACAACGGCATTGTCACCGGTGCGATTGTTCGCCCCAAAGAGAGCACACCTGTGGTGTCAGATGAGACTGCAAAGCCAAAACCACCAGCACAAATCAGTGATAAGGTCAAAGATGACCTTTGATCACGGCCGGGACGTTTAACGCGGCGTCGTTGGTCTGGCGGCAAGGGATGGCGAGTTGGCAGGCGGCCGGGACGGTACCGGAGTTGGGGGCGTTATTTGCGCCGGTGGCTCCACCGATGCCACCCCCGGTTCCACCGACGGCGTGAGCACTCACGGAGAACGACAGAGATTCTTCGACAGGCTCAGAATGACACCAAAAGTTTAAGGTGAACGATGATGAAGATTATCCTGACGGTGGTTTATTTGTTGGCGGCGGGGTTGTGCGGGCTGGCGGGCTGGCTGTTTCCGAATGCCGGTGGCTGGGTGGTCTGGGCGTTGGCGGTGCTGGCGATCCATCTGGTGTTGGGGCTGGTGGTGGCGGCGCGTCCGCTGGCCGATGCCGGTAAGATTGCGGCTTGGAGCTGGCAGGGATTGAGCGCGCTGGGGAGCGTGGGGATGCTGCTGCCGTATGGATTGTGCCAGCAACGGGGTTGGTTTCTTGCCGCGGCCGCGTTGACGGCCTTTACCCTCGCAGTCACGCTGGTGTTCGTGCTGGTGCTGAAGCCGGAAGTGAAATCGTAACGTCAGCGCATAACTTGCGATAAGCAAGCGGCAGGCGATGTTTTGGATGTGTTGACAAGCGCAGTATCATGCCGCCATGAAGATTTTGTTCATCGGCGGTACCGGTAACATTTCGTCTGACTGCGCGGCTTTGTTGCACCAACGCGGCCACGAAATTAGCGTGGTCACGCGCGGGCGCTCGGATGTGCCGGCGGAGTACCAGGCCGTGACGGCCGACCGGCGCGACCGCGCGGTGTTGGCCGGCATCACGGCCGATGTGGTCATCAATTTTCTCGGCTACGAGTTGCCGGATGTCGAAGCCGATTACGCCGCGTTCGCGGCAAGATTCAGCAATACATTTTCATCAGCAGCGCGACCGTTTACGCCAAGCCGCACCGGCGGCTGCCGATTACCGAAGCCGGGCCGAAAGGAAATCCATTCTCCGACTATGCCCAAAAGAAGTGGGCTGTGGAGCAATGGTTGGCAGCGCGTCCAAAGTTTCCAGTTACAGTCATTCGCCCGTCGCACACATACGGCTGCCGGTGGTTTCCGAACGTGGTGTCGAGCGCGGGGTGGACGTTCCCGGCGCGTCTTGTTGCCGGTCAACCGGTGTTTATTCCGAATGATGGCGCGAATCCGTGGACGTTGACGCATACAACCGATTTCGCCGTTGGTTTGGCTGGATTGGTTGGCAACGACAAAGCCATCGGCGAAACATTTCACATCACGAGCGACGAGGCGCTGCCGTGGAACAAGATTTATGCCGAAACTGCGGCGGCGCTAGGTGTCACGCCGGTAATCGAACAAATCCCGGTGGAATTTCTATGCGAGAAGTTTCCGGACTTCATCGGCGGAATCAAAGGCGATAAGGCCGAGCCGGGCGTGTTCGACAATGCCAAGATCAAAAAATTCGTCCCGGATTTTATCTGTCAGAAGTCGTTTACTACTGGAATCCGGGAATCCGTGGCGTGGTACGCGGCAAATCCGAGTGCGAAAATCGTCATCCCAAAAACGAATGCGCTCTTCGACCAGGCGATTGCCGCGTGGCGTCAACACGTGTAACGCAACGTCAACTTCTGGCCGGGCTTTGTCTGCCGTTTGATTGACCGTCCCGCGCACGCCAATCGCAATTTACCGCCAATCAGGCTTGTTACGCGCACCTCAGTCACGCGGCCGGCGGCAACCGTGGCGCCAACCAAGAATGCGCCCTCGGTCCGAATGCCGTCAAACTTCAACTCGCGCCAGCTGCGGGGCAGCGCCGGCAAGATCTGAATCACATCGCCCCGGCATTGCACGAGCAACTCCAGAATTGCCGTCACTGTGCCCAGGCCGGCGTCCATCTGCATAATCTCGCGGTTTGGCGCTGTCGCGGGCTTTGACAATGGCTCGCGATGCCATCCACCCGCACCAGGATAATCACTGTCATGCAACGTCCCGTGGCCGACATTGGTGAACACATCGTGCCACCAATGCAACCAGGTGACGGCTGCATCGGCCAAGTTACAGCGGGCGCACAAAATTGCCGCCCACGGTACACACCAACCCGTCCACAGCCCGGCCCCGGTGGCTTGCCAGTGTTGAAGCGATTCCATCACAATATCCCGGTGGACTGGGTCAAATGGATCAATTGTCGCGAACGGATAGATCGCGCCGAGATGCGAATGATGTCGATGGCTCTCCGCCAAATCCTGGCCGCACCACAAACCGATGCGCTTGCCGGCGATGAGCGTGTACGCCGGCAACTCACGCGTAACGCGCGCCCAACGTGGATCGACCGGTTCGCCAAGTACTCGAGCCGCCTTCGGCAATGTCGCTGCCAGAAAGTGCAACGCCGCTAATTGAAAACTCGCATCGCGGCCCCACGCCGTCATGTCAGCCGCGCCGTATTCCGGGCTGACGCTCACCGGCAACGATAACCGTCCCTCGAATTCCTCGAGCATCGCCCAGTAGCCGTTGAACGCGCCGGTCAACAGCGGCCACGCCATCTCGTGTAGAATCTGTTCATCCATCGCGTACCGGTAATGCAGCCAGGCCATCTGCGCGACCCACGCCGTGCAGGCGTGATCAATCGTGCCGGTCCAGAAATTGCCGACCACGCCGCACCGGTCATCCACCGCGTGCGGCAACATCAACGCGTCCGGCGCCCCGAAAAATTTCGCCGCGTTTTCCTGCAGCAACGGCAACCAGCCACGGATCATCTTCCACAGCGGCGCGAAGTGCGCGAGCCGGTTCGTGCCCAAGGCCGGCCAGTAAATCAGCTGGGCGTTGATATTGAAGTGGTAATCGTTCGACCACGGCGGCAACTGGTATTCTTCCATCCACGGACCTTGCAACGTGGCCGCCACGCCGCCCGGCGTCGTCAACCCGGCTTGCTTGTACACGCCATAATTCCAGGCGTGCTGCAAGACCGGGTCCGGCAACTCCACGCGCGGCACATCGCGCCAGTATTGGCGCCAGAAAGTTTGCGGCCGTGGTTTGGTCTTCGTCAACTCCTGCGCCCGGCGGCGTGCGTCGGGACCCAGCGCGGTGGCAATGGTCAATAATTTGCCGTGCCGATTCCACGCCAACGCCAGCGATTCATCCGCCGGTAATTGACGGTAAAGAGACTGTAGTCGGTGTAGATTTTACCGGTAGCAGGGTTGTAGT
>JBAXAT010000155.1:0-4971 GCA_037142335.1 Verrucomicrobiota bacterium
GTGCATCAACTCGCGCCGGGCGCGCTGCCGTTCTTCAGTGATACCGGGTGCGACAACGCCTTCGACGGCGAATGGCGTCTGCGATGGATCACCGCCGGTAGCAAATGGCTTGAAGCGCGCGCCAATGAAACCGGATTCATCAAACCTCCCTTGCGGTTCAGTCACAACAATATACGGTGGAATTAAACCTTTGTAGCCCGCCTCGTAACCTTTAAACAGCGACACCACCGCGCCGGCGCATGGGAAGACTTCCTTCTCGCCGGCGGCGCGGCCGGTTTGCACCATGTAAGCGGCGGTTTCGTGGCCGTTGTTGCCGTGGGTCATGCTCCGGATAATGGAGTACTTGTCGGCCTGCTTCGCCAACTCAGGTAATAGTTCAGAAATCTTAATGCCGGGCACGTTGGTGGCGATTGGTGAATTCAGCGGACCGCAGTAGTCGTTGCCGGCTTCTGGTTTTGGATCAAATGTGTCGACGTGGGTTGGCCCACCCCACAGCCAGATTTGAATGACAGCCTTGGCTTTGGCAGGAGCATCAGCAAGCGCGGCAAACGTTCGCGCCGGCAATTTGTCAACTAGCCACAACCCAGCAGCACCGAATAGGGCGCGCCGAATCACTTCGCGACGAGTCAACATGGTCGTAATCTGCATCACATTTTATCCGGCGTCAATGCCGGTACAAAAATTCATAACTATTGAGCAACGCCCACGCTAAATCCACTGTTGTTTCGCGCTCTGCCATCGTGCCGTAATGCGAATAGCCGAGAGCTATTTTAACTTCATCGTCTGTCGGATACCGGGACAAAATCGTGAGATAATAGGTATTTACGATTTCGCGTGGGCTGGTTCTAGCGCGGGCGTTGTTCAGCAACTTCTGGCTTTGCTCGATTTTGCGTTGGATATGGCTGGAATTGAGTAGGTGCAACCATTGCGCCGCAGTTGGACGGTTATTGCGCTCTGATTCCATGCCGGTTGCGCGCGGTGAACGACCGAACATTTCCAGGAATGAACTCGTCACGCTCGCGTCGGCTAACGCAATCGCGCGCTGGTTATCAGGGATGAATGTGAATGGTTCCGGAATGGCGCTAGAATATTTTTCCGTCGTGCCGGTAATCTGGTTCAACGCATCAATCAATACCTCTGCCTCCAACCGGCGCAGCGGATAAAACGCAAAATTAGCTTCGGCGGCCGGCTTGTTTGATTTTGGGATGGCTGAAAGTTGGTAGGTTTTTGAGTTCAGGATTAGCCGGTAAAGATGTTTCAAGTCATACCGGCGCTCGATTAACTCGCGTTGTAAATACGCCAGCAATTCCGGATTACTTGGCGGATTGTCAGAACGAATGTCGTCCGGCTGGTGAATGATGCCACGGCCAAGCAACCAAGACCAAACGCGGTTGGCGATATTGCGGGTGAACCACGGATTCTGTGGCGTGATCAGCCAATCGGCAAACACCTCGCGAGGGTCACGATCCATCGGTAATTTTGTCGTCTTGCCATCTGGTAAGACGACAGTTTGCCAGAGATTGTTAGTCGCCCTTGACTGATCATAGAACACAATCTCTTCTTTCCATTCCGCTGTGGTTTTGAATCCGATTTGCAAAAAAAACGCGGCCAGATTATCGCGCTGTTCGCTTGACCACTTTTCTGCGCGCACACCCATAAATGTTAACGCCACTGTTTGTGCGATACCTTGTGGATCGCGGTTTTGCATGGCACGGTAGAAGTTGACCGGCGGTGCACGAAAGTTGCTACCATTGGCTGTGAGCATCGACCTGACAAACTTGTCGTACGGCAAATTTTCTTTGACACAAGTATGAATCCAATGGTGGTAGGATTGCACTGCATTGGGCCAGAGGTTAACCGGAAACTCGGCCTTGACACGCAACAAGTCGCACCACTTCATCGCCCAATAATCGGTAAACTCGTCGCGTTCCAATAGCCGGTCAATCAACCGGGCACGCTTGCTCGGGTTTTTATCATCGAGAAAGTCGCGGACTTCCTGAGCGGTTGGCAATGTGCCGATCACGTCCAGAAATACGCGACGGCAAAACACCGCATCGGAGCAGAGATTGGCGGGCGTGATTCCCAACTGCTTAAGCCGGTTCATCACCAGCGTGTCAATCGGGTTAGCGGCGCGCAAGACGTTGCGGCTCTCAAATAAAGTCAGTTGCGCGCCCGGTATCGCTCTCGGTTCCGGGACTGGCTCTGGAACCGGCGTTGACTGACGCGTTTCGCGCACCGTGGGCGGCGTTTCGACTATAACTTTGGGTGCCACCGGCACTACCGGCGTGACCGGCAGGTTGGTCTCAGATGCAGTGGTCATGGTTTGCGCCTCGGATTCCATGGTCATCGCTACCGGCTCCGGCGTTTTCTCCGGTTCCGGTTTCACAACCATTAACGACTCGACCATCTTTGGCGGTGCTTCAACCTGCATCAGTTCGGCATGAACGACCGGGACGTTGACCGGCGGCGGTTGCTCAACCGGCACGACCTGATGCGCGACCGGATCGGTGACCGGTGCACTGGCATTTACCACCGGTGGCGACGCATGGCGCTGCCTGCTGGCAAGCAATACAATCACCACCACTGCCAGAATTATTACGCCGGCACCAATCCAGCGTGCGACACCAGCATTTCTGATGATGGGCGGAGGTTGGCTGATTGGCTCGGAAGCCGGCGCGCTGGCTACTTCATACCGGATTTCCACCAACCCAAATTCCAGCCGATCACCATTCTGAAGCGGAACTTCGGAAATCGGGCGGCTATTGACCCGGGTTTGGTTGGTGGAGTTGAGGTCGCGCAGCCGGTAGCCCGCGCCATCGCGAACGAATACGGCGTGATAGATCGAAACCAAGTCTTCGTCAAAACGCACTACATTGTTCGGTGCCCGGCCAACAGTGACGCGTTCGGCATCAAGCTCAAGGACTTGCCCGATTTTGGCGCCCGACAGAATATGCAGTTTGGCCATACAGTTTACCGCTGCTAATTCTAACACCCGAACTTCAACGATGTTTCCGGTCAATCACGAAGCCGGTGATTGCAAACAAATATCATAGCTGCCTATCAACTAGTTTTATCCTGAAATTGCTTTACGGCGTGAAAGAGAAAACGCGCGAGTGTGTTGCCAGCACGGCGCGCCGAATATCCCATCCGCGCCAAGTCCAGTACTAGCTTGGGGCGTCGTAAAATTGCCGAAAAAATCCGCGACGCTTGCAATTGTCCAAGGACAAAGAAATCGTTAAATTCACTAGGCAGGTTGGCATGCGAATCGTCAGTAACACAGCGTACGGCGAGGAACTTTGTCCCATGTGCAGCAGCCACTGCGGCAACGGCACTACTTTCCATGTCCACCGTCAGTGCACCGGTGGCGCTGCCAATTCGTGTTTTCCGGCTAGCTTTCACAATCAAATCATCTGCAGTCAGAATCTTGCCTGAATATAAATGAAAGTTGTCAATATTACCGGCAAAGGTTGGCGATCTGTCAACCGACGGAATCACGCGCCAGTTAACATCCTTGCCGTCATCGCTGGTTAGATCCAAAACTTCTAAACCAACAATCATATCGCCGCTTTTAATATGGTTCTGCAGAGCACCGCCAAAGCCGGCACTAATAATGAGGTCGGGGCGATAACACTTAATGGTCATCTCGGCGGCGATGCGGGCACATTCCTTTCCGACGCCAAGCGCCAACAGTGCCACTGGTTCGCCGGCCAGTGTGCCTTCGTAAAAATCTAAATGCGACTGCCGGATGATGTGTTGCGCATTCGCCAACCGGAGAATCGGCTTCAACTCCTGTTTGACGGCGACAAGAATCGCAATCATGAACGGTGATTGTTTTTACCGGTGAGGTGACCGTGGTCACTGCTAACACCATTGAACGCATTCACGTGACTGACATCAGTAATTTTGGCCGGGCGTTGGCCAAAATTGTATTTGAGAATTTTCCAGAGATCGCCGCGTTTGGTGTCAATACCAAGGGAAGCGGTCGGCTCGTAACCGCAGTGGGTCATACAGTTTTCACAACGCGGGTCGCGAACGACGCCGTCGAAGACGCCAAATTTATCCCAATCCACTTTCGTAAGCATTTCCTGATAAGTCGGATAATGACCGTCAGTCATGAGGTAGCAGGGTGCCTTCCAGCCTTTGATATTGCGAGTAGGAATGGCCCAGGCGGTACAATGGAGATCGCGCTTGCCGGTCAGGAATTCGAGATATGCCGGCGTGCCGAGTAATGGGTATGTCTGACCCCATTCAATAACTTTGGCAAATTTTTCGTGGGTCATCTTACGAGTGAGGAAGAAATCCTCGGGCTTGGCTTTGCCGCGTTTGATCATATCAACTTTAGCAGCATCGTACTCATAACCGGGGCTGATTGTGCAGCCATCGACGCCGAGATTCGAAAGAAAATCAAACATCTGTTCGACTTCCTGCATGTCAGTTTCTTTGAACACAGTGGTGTTAGTGGCGACTTGGTAGCCTAGGAGCTTGGCCATTTTGATGGCGGCCACGCACTCCTTGAACACGCCTTCACGCTCTACGATAAGGTCGTGAATGTATTCAAGCGAATCAACATGGACGTTCCAATACATCCATTTAGTGGGGGCGATGCTTGGGCGGCCATCGGATTTGCCTTGCCGAATTTCGGTGGCTTCCTTGTCGGTGATTAAATCGGCCGCCAGTAAGGCAGTAAGCTTGGGTTCAGCGGCCGGTGAATAAGCGCGCGCCAGCCAATCGCGCATTTTCTGGCGCATCCGGGCGCTATTGGTGCAGATATAAACAATGCGACCTTGTTGACGCAGGCCGGCTACCAGTTCTTCGATAGCTGGATAGATTGTCGGTTCACCACCGCAGATGGACACCATCGGCGCATCGCACTCGGCGGCGGAAGCGAGACAGTCTTCCAAGCTCATCACGTCCTTTAGCGAAGTCGAATATTCACGGATCCGGCCACAGCCGGTGCAGGTGAGATTACAG